>JAUVCD010000542.1 GCA_030590865.1 Myxococcales bacterium
CGGGCAGGCGATCATCGAGCAGACCCGCGACATAGCCGGCAGTGTCCAGCAGCGCGCAGACCTCGCCGAGGCTCCACGCGAGCAGCAACACCACTACGATCGACAGCATGCCCTGCATCCCTTTCATGAAAGTAGCTGCAGACGCCTTGAGCTCGGCCCCGGTTTGTCGTCGCAACACGATGGCGCAGACGACTCCGCCGGCCAGGTAGGCGAGCACCAGCGATGTTCGGATCTTGGAGCTCGGCAGTTCGCCTAGCTTGACGTAGTAGTAGGAGAAGAGCCCGCCGATCGTCACCAGGAGCGCCAGCAGAGGCAGAATGATGACACTGGCTCCCGCACCCGTTTCCTCCTGCGCTCTCTTCACCTGCTCCTCTCTCGGTGCCTCTGGCTCTCCCTCGCTTTTCGTGCGTCGCTGTTGCGCCCGCAGCATCGGCCCGAAGTCTCGCCCGATCCAAGCAAACAGAGGGACGGAGGAGAGCGCCAGCAGGGGGTAGAATTGGAACGGCAGCGCAGCGATCAGAGTGTTCAGTGAGCTCACCTCGCGACCGAGTTGTCCGTACCCTTGATCGATCAGACTCATGATGTAGACGCCCCAGCCGATGAACGGCACCAGGACACAGACCGGCGACGAGGTGGCGTCGATGATGAAGGCGAGCTTCTCACGGCATATCTTCAGCTTGTCGAAGATCGGCCGGAACAGGGGACCGAGGATCAGACTGTTCCCAGCGTCGGTGAAGAAGATTGCGATGCCACTGAACATCACGGCGAGCTGAGCTCGGCCCGGTGTGCTGACCCTTTGGGTGATGCGCGCGGCAAAGGCACGCATGCCCCCCGAGTGGTCCAGCTGGTGCACGAAACCACCGATGACACAGATGAGAACGACGATCTGTGCGTTCGACCCGGTGGTGAGCTTCGCGAAAAGGCCCTTCTCGAAAACAGCTACCAGGCCGGCGAGCGGATTGAACCCCGCGTCGATGGTCATGCCGACGAAGACACCGAGTCCCAACGAGAGGATCACGTTGCGAGTGGCGACCGCCATGAGGATGGTCAGCGCTGGTGGAAGCAGCGAAAGCAGGGTTGGTTCGGCCATGATGTACTGAAGACCCTCTTGTTCTTCCCGGTCAACTCGCAGGTTGCTGTGCGATTTCGGTCTGGTGGCAGAACGGAAGGACCGGGGCCCTGGGTGGAGCTTGGCTACCCCCCAAGCGATGCCCGGTGTCTCATGGGAGGATAGGTACTTCGAAGGGGTAGAGGTTAAGTAGTACAGCAATGGCGCGGTAGGTTTGTTGCTTGCATGTCACTACATAACTCGACCTGTTTGGCACTGGTCGCGGCCTGCGCCAGCGCAGGGCATTGTAGTCGACGGGCCCACAGGGATAAGGCGCGTGAACACTAGCTGTAGCCGGTGGTTAGGCCACGCTTTCGGAGCGATCCTAGCGGCGACGATCGGCTACGCTGGAAGAGATGAGCCTGCCGAGTCGGTACGAGGATCGTCCAATCTTGCTGATCTTCGAGAACTACGCGCTAGCGGTCATAGGCGCGTTCCCAGCGGAGAAGTCCGCGACAATGCTGAGGATTGTGCAGGGTGTTTGGGCGGGCGGCGACGACTGGATGCAGACGGTGCGTGCGAAGCTTGGGTGGCAAGAGTCGATCGACGACACCATTCGCAACAACTGGGTCGGCTACCAGCAAGCCGCGCGAAAGCAGCACGTAACGGGCAGCCCAGCGAAGTTCGCGATGATGTTCGCGGACGCAATTGCGCCGGACGCTACCCCGTCCGCCTAACGTGCTGGCGTGCTGCAGCCCGGCGCCGTGGCCGTCGGGCTGTGCAGATTCATCCTCCCAACTTGGCCTGCTGCTATCATGCGGATCGGGGAGAGAAGGCGGTGGTCCGGCAGCGCCGTCAGCTGCAATGTGACTAGACGGAATGGTCTATGAGCCCACTTGAGAAACGCTCGTTGAGAGTCGGCACCATCCTGCTGCTGGTGCTGTTGGTTCTCGGACTCGCCAGAAACATCGCGACGGAGCTCTGGCTGTATCCCATGGCCATGGCGTCGGTTGAGGACGATAAACTCGCCGCCTACTACACCTTTGCAGTGATCGGGATGATCACCGGCTTGTTCTTCCTCGTCGGCCGCATCGTCGCCTACGTCAAGCTCATGGGCGCCGGGAAGATCCGCGACAAGGCGCTGGTCTTGCTCATCCTCGCCGTAGTGACGTTTGCCTTCACCGAAGGCGTCGCGTTCTTGATCAACCGCTTCAGCGACAACACCGCCGTGCACTTGACGTTGGGGTTATGGCTGCCGCTGCGCACCCTCCGCCTGATCGCTGCCATTGTGTTGATCAAGATGTTTGTGCAAGCTGCCCGCGAGGCGGGGGGACAGCTGCCCAAGGCGCTGTCCGGTGCCTATGTCGGACTTGCGGTCGTATCGTTCATCGCCGGCCTCGTCCTGATCGTGTGGAGGCTCACCGATGGGCACGCGTGGGGTTTCGAGTCCGACTCGACCGCCGATGCGGCCAGAGCCGCGGTGATCGGGTTCCGCACCGGCGTGTACTACATCGGTGAGGCCATCGAGCTTGTGGCTCTCGTGATTCTGCTTCGCTTGGCCAAGTAGCGTGGGGGCGTGTGCACCGAGGCCGAGAATCGAGCACCGAGCTTCGAGCTCGAGCACCGAGTCGAGCGCCGAGGCCTGCTGTTCAGCCTTCACCGTCGACGATTCGGGTGGCCTCATCATCCTCGGCCTGGAGCGATGGCGGCCGGTGAGAGTCGGTCTGCCCTTGGGCCCGGGCAGCCACGGTCTCGCCGATGAGCGCAGCGAGCGCGGCTCCGTCTGCCGGTCGGCGCAAGGGGTCACGATCGAGCATGACCGAGAGCAGGTCTTCGAGTGGACGGGTGGCGTCGTTGCGCAGCGACACGATCGACAGCGGCGGTCGGGACATCATGTTGACGATCAGATCGAGGGTGTTGCGTCCCTCGTAGGGGACGTGGCCCGTGAGACACTTGAAGACCACGCAGCCGAGGGCGAAGACGTCGGCGGCGGGCCCGGCATGTTTACTCGACTGGATTTGCTCGGGCGCCATGTAGCCGGGGGTACCGAGCACCGTACGGGTGTCGGTCAGATCCCGCTCCGAGCCGCGCGCCGAGGCGATGCCAAAATCCAACAGCTTGATGCGCTCGAGCTGGCGGTCCACCAACAAGATATTTCCAGGCTTCAGATCCCGGTGGACGATGCCCCGGGCGTGCGCCGCCCCGAGGGCGTCGGCCACTCGCGCGGCCATCGACAGCGCCTCACCGATGGTGAGCAGCTCACGGTCGAGCCGCTCGGACAGGCTCTCACCTTCGAGCCACTCCATCGCCAGGTAGGGACGGCCGTCCGCCAGCTGACCTTGGCCCACGAAGCGCACGATCGCGGGGTGGTTCAGCCCAGCTAGCAGCTTGGTCTCCCGCTCGAATCGCTCGAGTTGATTGCTGGCCTCGGCGTGCAGCACCTTGAGTGCCACCACGGCGTTGGTGTTCCAATCCCAGGCACGATAGACGGTGCCCATGCCTCCAGAGCCGGCCTCGCTCTGGATGTCGAACCTGCCGGCGACGCGTCCCGAGAGCTCCACGGACCCATCCTAGCAAGCCGCTGGCGGTGTGCCCACGCGGGTGTTTCACACAGACTGTGTCAGCCGCCGAAGTGAAGGCGATTGCACTGACCCAGCCTGGGGATCACTACTTGGGTGGTACTGGGATGGGAAACGGGGGCCCGGGCTTGGCCAGGAAGTCGCCTTGCATCAAGGGGCAGCCGATCTTGCGCACCATGTCGTGCTCTTCGGCTGTCTCGACACCTTCAGAGATCACCGGGATGTCCTCGCCTGAGCAGAACTCGAGGATGTGTTTGACCAAGCGGCGGGTGGCGCTCTTGGTGTGGATCCGGCGGATCAGCGCCATGTCGAGCTTGACGAAATCGGGCTGGAGCTGGGCGAGCGAGTTGAGGCCCGCGTAGCCAGCGCCGAGATCGTCCAGGGCGATGCGGGCGCCGTGCCCTCGCAGGGCCTTGATGACCGCTCGGACCCGGTCGTAGTCCTCGATGGCGGCGGTCTCGGTGATTTCGAAGACGAGCCGGGACGCCCAGCGGGCCAATGGCTCCTCGTGCATCAGCGCGGCGTCGTCCAACTCTCGGGGATGGAGGTTGATGAACAACAGGCAGTCATCATCCAGCTGGTCCGCCGGTGACATGCTCACCGTCCGGCACGCCCGTCCGAGGGAAATGACCCGTCCAGCGCTCTCGGCGGTCTCGAACAAGACGGCGGGACCTGGGAAGCACTCGTCGGTCGGACGACAGAGGGCCTCGTAGGCCACCACCGCGTGGGTGTGGGAGTCGACGATGGGCTGATAGACGTAATCGAAGGCCTTGTCTTCAATGGTGGCTTCCAGGGCAATGAACTTCTCGATATCCACCGCCCGAGAGCTCTCCAGAGCACTGGCGACGGCCAGCGCCCGGCTGTAGCACACGGTCGTGTTGCGGCCGCTGCGTTTGGCGGCTCGTAAGGCATGCTCGGTCGCGGCCACCAGGCTCGCCCGGTCGTAGGCGTCGTCGGGGACTGCTGCCACCCCGAGTGACACGGTTTGGGCGGGTAGGTCCAAGTTGGAGAAGTCACAGCCTTCCAGGTAGCTGCGCAGCACCTCCGCCTTGGCGGCAGCGCCATTCTTGGGCGTGTGGGGGAGGATGAGCGCGAATTCGTCGCCCCCATAGCGGGCGATCGAGTCCTGACCGCGGAGACGGAAGTGGGCATCCCGCCTGGGGCCCCGGCCACCGAGGATTTCAGCGATCGCTTTGAGTAGTGCGTCGCCCACCTGATGCCCCCGGCTGTCGTTGACCGCCTCGAAGTGGTCCAGATCGATGAGCACCAGCGAGAAGGGCAATCCGTAGGCGACGGAGCGGTCGATTTCTCGCTCCAAGGCCTCATGGCAATGGGCGTGGTTGAACAGACCCGTCAGCGGGTCGCGCACGACGAAATCCCGTCGGGCGATCTCGATGTGGGGCGCGGCGATCCCGGCCAGGAGGGTGAGGTGCTCCTCGTGTTCTTCGGTGAAGTGATCGGGCTCGGGGTGGGTCGCGCTGATCACGCCGAGGGTGGCATCGCCTGCCACCAGCGGAACTCCGAGAAACGAGCCAACCGCTTCCTTCAAGCCTGGCCGGGGGGCGAAACGGGGGTCTTGATCGGCATTACCGGTTCGCAGCGACTCGCCGTTTTCGACAATCCAACCCATCAGACCTTCGCCGGCCCGGAACTCTTCGGCAGGATTGAGGTGTAGCGGACTGCCGGCTCGACAGACGGCCAAGAGTCGTGTGGCGCTCGGGTCCAGCAGTCTGATGCTGGCCCGAGAGGTGTCCAAGAGGACGGCGCAGTGCTTGGCGATGAGTTGGAGCAGGTCGCTGAAGGCGTGGGATCCCTGCAACTCGCGGGTGACTTCAGTCAGAACTCGCAGCGGGCTGGGCATGATGGAAAAACCTCAGCGACGCTAGCATGTTTCCAGGGTCTCATGACCTGGGCGCGCTCCACTCAACGGTGACCCATGTAGCGCTACATGGGGCGCGGCGGTCCGATGTCGGATGTCTGCCCACATTAGTAGCGGGCTATCTTGTTGAAATCAGGCTCTTCGGCGGTGTGCAGCGTCAGCGGCAGCAGTGGAACGCCCGTTGCAATGCTGATGGCTTCAGGAGGAATGCACGTTGTCTCATCCCGCGCTCTTGTCCGTCCCCGTTCTCGTCGCACTGATCCTGATCAGCCTGCCGGGGCAAGCCTGTGAGTACCCGAACTGCCACTCGACTGGTGCGGTCGCCAAGCCCAGCGGTTTCGAGATCAGCCTGCCGTTCGTCGAGGGTGAGCAAGTAGAGGTGCTGTCAGGTTACGGGCCAGGCGCCGGATCGAGCATGCACTGCCGCGCCCAGGACTCCTATTGCTCCAACGACTACTACGCTCTGGACTTCGTCCTGCCCAACCACAGCAACTACGGCACGGGACAGCCAGTGCTCGCCATCGCTGGCGGCACGGTGCTCGATGCTGGCTGGGGCACCGCTGGTTGGGAAGCCTACGGACGGCGCGTCTACATCCAGCACAACTTCGATGGCCACACCTACGTGAGCATGTACGCTCACCTCAACAGTATCGCCGTCTCCACGGGCCAACAGTTGAGTCAAGGCGACGTGCTCGGGACGCTGGGCGGCTCGTGCAACGGTGCCGACAGCTGCAGCAACTTCTACACCCCTCACCTTCACTTCTCGATCCATCAGGACAGCAACTTCGGCGGGAGCGGTAGCGGGGGGTCCTATGGCGGTCGGGCGGTCATTCCCGAGCCCATGGATGGCTACACGGGGCTGCAGCCCGGTCAGGTGCTCACCTCGAAGAACGGCGCCTCTGCCCCCCCGCCGCCACCGCCGCCTGACTGCGAGCAGGTGATCACCGGCGAGACGGTTCTCGAGGACGACGGCGGCTGTATGTCCCTGACCGGCGGTGCCCTATCCGATGCCGACGGCCACGGCGGGCATGCCTATGCGACGGAGCAAGACAACCCATCTCCCGACTACGCCCAGGGTGGCGTGTGGCAGCTCGACTTTGCTCAGGCCGGGGCCTACGAGCTCTGGGCTCATATCCCTGCGACGGTGACCGATCTCACCCCGTCGGCAGAGTACAAGGTTGCCTACGACGGACAGTCGGCGCTCGTGC
>JAUVCD010000034.1 GCA_030590865.1 Myxococcales bacterium
TCGCCTGCATCGAGGCACTCAAACGTGTGGATCATGTCGCCCACGCCACCATCTTCGTTGCTGTCCGAGTCGTAGTCGGTGCCTCTCAGTGTCACCACGGCCGGGTTCGAGATGTCGACCGACCAGCTGTGTCCCGCCGACATGTTGGTGGGCAAGGTGATGTCGAACTCGTCGCCCACGTCGAAGGTCTCCGTGCTGCCCGAGTCCTCTTGGGTGAACTCCGGATTGCCGCAGCCGACCACCGCCATCGCAGTGGCGGCCAGCAGACCCCTGAAACATCGTTTCCCCATGGGCTTCATCCTCCTCGTTGGTCGGACGGTTTGTACAGTTCGCTGCTACGCGGCGCCCAACCCAATCCCGCGACGACTGGAGGGCGTTGGCCACCCTGCTGGGCGCCCTGCTGCGTGGCAGCAATCGTAGGTCGCCGAAGCCATCGGGGCAATCGGCGGTCATTCGTTGTGTAGCTTTCGAGCGAAACGCGCGACAACTACGGTGTCGAGCTCGATCGAGTAGCGAGCGGAAGCGGAATCCTGGAGTTGGCGAAGTGATCGTGATTGATGGCAAGCAAATCGCTGTTACGGCACTGTACCCCGATGATGCCAAGCCCTTCGCTGTCAGACCCATCGGCTATGTGGTCAATGACAAGGGACGCGGCACAGGCGACTTTGACATCTCGGGTACGGACGTTTCTGAGATCCATCTGTACCCTGGTATGGCCAGATTCATGAAGGGCCTCGAGGATGAGACCTCGCTGCTGATCCTGTGGCACGTCCACCAAGCCCGCCCGATTCGCAGTGTCTTCAATCGCGGCTGGGACGGCAAACAGGTCGGTGTGTTCGCCTCACGCACGCCAGACCGGCCAACCCCCATCGGAGCTACAGAAGTGGAGCTACTGGAGGTCAGGGGCACGACGCTCGTCGTACGCAACCTCGATGCCTTCAACGGCACGCCGGTGCTGGACATCAAGGTCAGTACCGCCAGTCTGAAACGGAGCAACAACGACAAGGAAGGGTCAGTCACCGACTGACTGACGTGACTCGCGGAGCCGGAAAGGTGGCTCCGGTGCCGTGTTCTGGCTACCTGGGTGGTCCACCCCAGGATCATTTCATGTCGCCGTTACCGGTCACCAACGAGCCTGTGGACGGCTCAGCAGCTCCGTGAGGCGACAACACAGCGACCCCATGCCCTGGGCTCAACGGCCGAGGTAGTGGCGTCTCGCCAACAACACGGCGTGCATCTGGTGTTGGGCCACGTCGATTCGGAGGCCCGGCTCGGCGGCATGGTTCTGTACGCCTCCTAGCGCCTTGAGGTCGCTGCTGGGGGCTTGGGCGACGAAGGCGTTGGCCGTTGGGCTCCCCACTTGCCATGACGTGAGCCGTCCTAGGCCTTCCTCGATGACGCAGCCGAGCTTCTGGACGTGTGCCTGGTCGCCTCGGGCGCGAGCGACGGCATAGGCCGGAACGATCCCTTCGTAGGCGTAGGCGGTGTTGCGTCGGCGATGCAGTGTTCGGTGGGTGTCGATCATCCAGTCCGCCAACTCGATGAGCCAGTCACCGTAGCGTTGGTGGCCTGGCCATTGGCTCGTCGCTAGCTCGAAGTAAGCCATCGAGCTCCACTGGTAGTACCCCTTGGTGGTTGTCGAGTCGGCGTCCCGTGCCCGGGCCTGAACGACGTTGAGTCGGTGGCCAGCTTCCGCTGCTCGCAGCGCCAACCCTTTCAGATCGGAGCGGCCCAGGTATTTCCCGGCTTTCACCAACGCGAGCAGCGATTCTCCGTCGAAATAGGGCGACGGGTTGCCATAAGAGTGACCGTCGTCGTGGTCGTAGGCGGCGTGAAACAACCCCCCCTTGCGCTGGGCGCCCACCAGGAAAGCCAGGTACTCACCCAGGGTGCGTTGCAGCGCTGGCCGAGGGGCCTTGGCGGCGCGCAGGGTGTCGATGTGGGCCAAGGCCATCAGCGCGACGGTGCCCAAGGCTCCGTGCTCGGTGCCTGGATAGACGATGTAACGGCGTCCGTCGGTGGTGAGCCGTGAATGCTGGTAGAAGAAGCGTAGCGCCTTGTCCAGCGCTGCTGCTAGTCGCGGCGTCGGGCTGTCCTGGTGAATCAACGCCAGGCCCCAGGCGGCGCCTGCCTGGCGCACCTGATTGTCCTCTGACGCGTAGCTTTGCCTTTGCCAGTCGTACGAGTATTCGAAATGACCCGCCGGTCGCTGGTTCTCGAGTAGGAAACTGGTGCCCAAAGCAAGGGAGCGGTCGAGCAGCGCCCGGTTGAGCTGTCGCTTGCACGGTGCTACCGCCCGCGCCTTGGTTGGGGTCGTGGCCGGTTGTGCCGGGCTAGCGGCGGGCTGCGCCAACCCGTGGCCGCACCCGAGCCAAGCGGCCATAACCAACAGGCAAGAAAAGCATGAGACCCCGCAGGCTGAGCGAAACACCTTGGCTGCAGCCTAGTCCGCCGGCTGGGCGGTGCCTCCAGGAAACGACAAGCAGATCGCGTCGCCGTGCCTCGAAGGCTATTAGACGAGATCAGCAGTGCGCCCCTTTCACTCAAAGCTCTGGCGTGTCCTCCCGCTCTACGCGGCAAGCCTGGTCTTGGCCGCGCTGACCTTGCGTCACATTGCGCCGGTCGCCCGCGCCATCACCCAGCGCCTGGCTTTTCCCCACCCGCTCGAGTGGATGGAGGGTGGCCAGCTGTTGAACGCCGCCCGGCTGCTCGCCGGCGAGCCGATCTACACCCCCTGCGATCACGGCTTCGTGTCCTTGCCCTATCCGCCGGTTCACTTCCTGGTGCTGGCCGGCGCTGGGGCCCTGTTTGGTCTCGACTACGACACCGGCAGAGCGGTCAGCGTTGCGGCTCTGCTCGTCTGTGTGGTGCTGTTGAGCCGCGAAGTCTGGCGGTCAGCTCCGAGCCAACTGTCCGCCGAGGTCATGGTGTTGGTGGCGGTAGGATCGATCGCCGCCGGCTATCCCATTGTGGATGGTTGGTACGATTTGATCAGGGTCGACATGCTGTTCGCGGCGTTCTTGATTGGCGCGGCAGTGCTTTGCTTCGACCTGCCCCTGACGCGCCGGCACGCCATCGGGGCCGCGATACTGCTCGTCCTTGCTGGCTTCACCAAGCAGACCGCTGCCATCTACGTACCCTGGCTCGTGTTAGTGGCCTTGCTGCGCAATCGAGCGGCGGCTCTTTGGATGGTAGGACTGCTGGCGGGTATTGGCGGTCTGATCCTCGCTTGGCTCCAGCTCTGGACCGACGGATGGTTCTGGCAAGTGACCGTCTCGTTGCTGGCGAGCCACGAGCTGGTCCCGGCACTGACCTGGCGAGCCACCAAGCTCTATGCCGAGTTTGCACCCTTTCTCCCCGTGACCCTGCTGCTCGCCATCGTCGCCGCCTGGAAGGGCTGGCTGAGCAAGCGGTCCTGGCCATGGGTCGGGATGCTGTTCATCGCCATCCCACAGTCCCTCCTGGCGGCCTCGAAAGTTGCAGCTCACATCAACAACCTCATGATGGCGGTGTTGCTGGCCGGACCGGTGACCGTGATGGTCTGTGCCGACGTGGCCAGGGGGCTGCACAAGAGCGCCCGATGGCGTCGTGGAGCCACCGCGCTGGCCATCGGCCTCTGCGCCGTGCAGCTGTGGTTGTGGGACTCTCAGGCTGAGCGCTATGTGCCCCGCGCCGCCGACTGGCGGCGGGCCCAGCAGCTGAACGATTTCGTTGCGGCTCTGCCCGGTCAGGTCATCTCACCGTCCCATCCCTTCCTGCCAGTACGTCATGGGAAAGGGCTCGATCAGCCCATCACCCAGGCCTATCACGACCATGGTGGCATCAGCCGTGAGCTCGTGGATTTGGCTGACTGCATGGGACAAAGTCGTGCCCGTTGGCTGGTCCTCAACACCGGCAACCCCACACCTTTCATGCGCGGTCTGACGTACCGTTCCTTCGAGCCCCGCAGGGGGATCCCTCACGGTCCTGCCACCCTTTCCGGCTATGGCACTCGGGCTACCTCCCATTTCGAGCGGCGCACCGTTTTGCCTCGCCGCCATCTCAGGGTCATCTTCGATTTCGAGAGCGGCGACTTCGATGGGTGGCAGCTCGAGGGCGATGCTTTTGAGAAAGGGCCGTTGCATCGACCCCACCACGTTCGTGGCTACGGCGGGAACTACGTGGCCAGCTCTCAACACCCCCGCAAGTGGGATCGAGCCACCGGCTTGATGGTCTCTCCTGAGTTCCAGATCGATCGCGACTACCTGGCCTTCACCATCGGCGGAGGGCGGACCAACCAAGCCAGGGTCGAGCTCTTGGTGGGCGGGGTCCAGCTCAGGAACGCTTTGGCTCGGCGAAGCGACGTGATGGTCCCGGTGCTCTGGGATGTCTACGGGCTGCGAGGCCGCACGGCCCAGCTCCGCGTCGTTGACGAGATCAAGCTCGGCTGGGGTCACGTGCATCTGGACGATGTGGTGCTGTTCGACAGCGACTCGGAGATGCCGCGCAAGCCAGTCCGACGGCGTGACAGCCCTTGACCCACCGCGGTCGTCTTGCCACCCTCGGGGGTGAGGTTGCCCGTGGTGGAGAAAGAACGCGATCAAGTCACTGATGCCGAGCTAGACGTGTCGGGCCCGGTCTCCGTGGGCATCGCGTTGACGACCGATCCAAATATGACGCGCGGGCTGCTCGAGCAGTTTTGCCTGGCCCTGTCGGATGCCACCGGCATCGAGGTGATTCCCCATGGCGTGTCGAGCTATCGAAGCCTGCTCGACCAACTGGCCACTGCCGAGGTCGACATCGTCTGGTTGCCGCCGATCCCGGCGCTGCGCGCCACCGCCAACAATTGTGTTTCACCGATCGCCCTGCCCATTCGCAGCGGCGACACGTTCTACTACGCCGCCTTGTTTGCACGCAGCGACTCACCGATTCACGAGCCCGGTGATCTCCAGGGCTTGAAAACCGCCTGGGTCGATCCGCAGAGCGCTGCTGGCTACCTCATCGTGCGCGCCTACTTGGAGCTCCAGGCGGTGGATCTGAAGACCGCCTTCGCCAAGAACCTGTTCTTTGGATCCCACGATGCCGTCACCGAGGCGGTCGTCAAAGGTGCGGCCGATGTGGGTGCCACCTATGTTTACTACGACGAAGAGCAACGCCCGAAACGTGCAGGTTGGGGTGAAGCGGACGTTCACGTCGTGGCCAAGGCCGGCCCGATTCCCAACGACTTCATCGCTGCGCGAAAGGGGTTGTCGGGGCGGCTAGTCCGGTTGGTGCAGGACGCCCTGGTCGACGTGAATAACGCTCCACTGCGTGAAGCCGCGCGGCTTCTGCTCACCGCCGACGGTTTTGCTGTGCCCACCCCCGAGCACATCGAGCCGCTGCAGGCGTTGCTGACCGGCCTGCAAGAGGCGAGCGACCATCCACACTCGATGTTCCCGCCGCCGGCATAGTGGCTTAAGCTGACACAGGTACGAGAGTGGGTCTGGTGTGACAGCGGGCCCGGTGTGACAGCGGGAGCGAAGAGATGACCTGCGTTGTCGGTTTGGTTCACAAAGGCAGGGTCTACGTCGGTGTCGACTCATCGTCAGTTCAGGGCTGGACCCGACGGGAGTCGAAGGTCTGCAAGGTGTTTCGCCGCGGCCCTTTTCTCATTGGCTACACGACCAGCTTTCGGATGGGGCAGCTACTGGAGCACCACCTCGCTGTGCCCCGGCAGACGGCCAAGGGGTCTGACATGACCTTCATGGTCACCCAGTTCATCGAGAGCGCACGGGGACTGCTCAAGGACAAGGGGTTCTCCAAGGTCGAGGCCAACAACGAGTCAGCCGGACAGTTCTTGGTGGGTTACCGGGGGCATCTCTATTCGGTCGAGAGTGATTATCAGGTCGGCGAGATCAGCGACGGTTACGACGCCATCGGCAGTGGTGCCGAGTTCGCGCTCGGGGCGATGGCGGCCTTGGCGAGGCGACCGCCGACGCGGCGGATCCGACGGGCCCTGGAGATCGCGGCCCATTTCAACATGGGCGTTTGCCCGCCCTTCATCGTCAAGTCCATTCGTGGGTAGCCCGTGCCGAGGGACGAGATGACTGGGCCGAGCATTCCGTCACCTCGTGACGACGACACCGAGGATGTTCACTGGGCGCTGACTACTGCGGCGAGCCTGCAGGCCCAAGGCGATCACCTCGAGGCCCTTCGGTGGCTGCGCCGCGCAGTCGAGGCGGCCACTGAAGCGTCCAAGACAGAGCGAGCGACCGAGCTCGGCAAACGGGTTGCCGAGCTGGCCGGGGTTTTTGGCGGGGCGCCTACGGCTCGTGGTTCAGCTGCCGCTGGTGAGCCGGCTCCCCGTGGACCGCTGGCCCACGGGCTGGGCCTTCCCGATGTCTCGTCCCGCTCAGCCCAGCTAGGCGAGGTTGATGAAACCCTCATGGATGACCTGGATGAGCCGACCTACGCAGACTCCCGGCCGCCGCTCGAGCTCGCGGCGGAAGTGATCAGTCGGGCCGCCGAGCGGCGAGCCGGGCGGCAGGCGGCCATAGCTGCCAGGCTCAAAGACGAGATCACCCTCATTCCCGGGACCAAGAAAGCTGCCGGAGTGGAGTCGGCGATCGAGGCGGAACGATCTGCACAGGCCAGATCGGCCGCGGCCACCGGTGAGGTGGATAGGCGGCCTACCTGTCCCGCGCCGGCGCCCAAATTTGCGATGGGCGAGCCCGACGAGGATGGGAACGAAGTCACCGCATCGATGGCGCTGCCTGCCAACATCGGTGACATCATCGACGAAGCAGATGCGGCTCGCTCGGCAGTGGGGTCGACGACTCAACCCGCGCTGACTTCCGTAGATCCCAGCCGCGTCGCGCTGGTCGACGTCTTCGATGGCGGTGGCCCGCGTCTGCTGGCGTTGTCGGCGGAAGAGGCGGCTCCGCCTGGATCAGCGGTTGCGCTGCTGGTGCCTGCATCGCGGGAGGACGCCCGTCGCGTCGCGAGCATGTTGCGTCCCCGCCGAGGCGGTGACCGCAACAAAGACCGTTGACCTCGTGGCCCGTTTCTATCGTGCCAGCTGGCAGTCGGCTCCTTGCCCATCCGCCAGCGGTGCAGGCAGAGATGTGGCACAGGGATCGCATCGATTCAGCGTGTGGTACGATGAATTGCGATGAGCGAAGCAGGCGGCCAAGCCGACCCTCGGCCGCGGAGGCCGAATAAGCACGGCGCCATTCTCGATGGCCTATCGACAGCGGTGTTCTTCGTTGTCGGGGCAGTACTGCTGGTTGGCTGCCTCGGCGAGATAGGCGCCAGCGCAGCGGCCGAGCAAGGTGTCGACAACGACGGTGGCTCAGGAGCCGTGGGAGCTGGTGGCGCCGGAGGGGGTGGTCAACCCATTGGTGGCGAGGCTCCCGCCGACCCTTGTGACGGTGTTGACTGCGGGGGCAATGGCAGCTGCGCTGACGTGGGCGACGACGCGATCTGCATTTGCGACGACGGATTCCACGCTGAAGGCTTGAGCTGCGTGGTTAACCCGCCGCCGGGCCCTTGCGAGGGCGTGCAATGTGGTGTCCACGCTAGCTGTAGCGCAGGAAGCTGCGTCTGTGATGGAGGCTACGAGGGGGATCCCGATGTTGGCTGCAGCGAGATCAACCCAACGGAAGCGAGCGTTCGAGCCGGACTGGTGGCGCTTGCCGAGGCCGAGCTCGGCTACTGTGAGGGGACCGACACGCGTCCCTACATGCTCTCGCAGCCAGGACTGTGGTGCTACGACTTCGTGGCTTGGGTGTACCAGCAGAGCAGCCAATCGCTGCCCGCGCCCTACAATCTACCCACCTACCAGGCCAATGCCTTGCCCCTGTGGTGGAAGCCCGAGCCGGGTGATCTCATCAAGTTCAACATTCAACACTACGGCATGGTCAAGTCGGTGTCGCCTGACGGCAACACCATCACGACCGTTGAGGGCAACGTCAACTCGTGCGTGATGGGTCGCACCGTCTCGCTGGGATCCATCGAGTACTTCGGCTCACTCGACAGTGTGTTCTAGACGAGGGGCACCTTCCGAGCCACTGCGTCGCAGCGACACCTCTCGCGCCTGCTGCGCCCGGTTCTGGCCGGGAGGCGGCCCCGCGGGCTTGCCGATGGTTCAGCCCTGTTGCGCGCTGGACCGATAGCTGCCCAGATCGACGTAGGCCTTGTCGACCATCACGACGAAGGGGCGCTCGTCGAAGGAGAGGCCACCCTTGCCGTCGTGATCTACCACCTGCACCTTGCCCATGCCGTAGCCCATCGGGCCGCGGGAATAATAGTGGGCCTGAAGGCGATAGCGGGTCGCCCGCTGGCTGCGCGGTAGTCGCACTGTGAAGCACTCGGGGCCGTAGCCGGTCGTCACGTCGGCGTAGAGCCGGCCGCCGCTCGGCAAGGAGCGGTTGTCGTAGTAGGCGTGCCCTTTTCCGTCATAGACGTGAAAGTCGACGTCGTTGGTGTCGGTTTCCCAGGTGAGCACGAACCGGAGCGAGGGCTTGTCCTCCACCACCCCGCCAGCTGCCGTCAGCTGGGCGAGGATGGAGTCTCGTTGCTTGGGCTTGGCTGCGATCCAGGCTGCCGCGACCAGGCCAAGGTCTTCGGCTAGAATCTGCTGTGCGCCGCCGAAGCGGGTCCACCGGCTACTGTCACCGACGGCCTTGCTCAGCACCTCGAAGGCCTCCTGGTGCCGCCCGCTCTTGAGCAAGGCGAAGGCTTGGAGACGATGACTCGACGGGTGGTCAGACCGTTGCAGCTTGGCCTTCCCGTAGGTGTCTACCGCCAGGGCCAGCGCTGCTGGGTGGCGGACCCGCTCGAGCCGTGAGCCGGCATAGCGGCGCAGATCGGCACGAGAGGGGAACATGTCGATGATCGATCCATAGGCGCGGGCGGCCCATCGGTGCTTGCCAGCCGCTTCTAGAGCTTCGCCCAAGGCTACCAAGGCGAGCACATCCCCCGGCGCCTCGGCATGCCACGCTTGGGCACGCTTCAGGCCGTCATCGACTCGGCCCTCGGCGAGGGCCTTCATCACCGTGGCGAGCTTGCCCTGGTATGGGGCTGTGGGTTTCGGCGTGATGTCTGCTGGCGGCGGCGCCGGAACTCGGGGCTGCGCCACCTGTTGAGGAGCGGGGAGCTGGGGTCGAGTGGGCGAGGTGGGGGGTGCAGTCCCATCGCTCGGCACAAAGACCAGCGGGTAGGACACGGTCACGACGCCCCCTTCGGGTTGGGGAAAGGTCAGGCCCCGGAAGGCTGCGCCGAGGCAAGTCATCACCTGGGCGTCGGCGAGGGTGCCGCCGAGGCCCACGTTCGAGACATTCCCGGTCCGATCGATCACGAAGCGGGCGACCGCTCGTCCTGCGAGCCGGGGATCTCGGACCAGCCCTTCCTGATAGCAGGCCCGGAAGCGTCCGAAGTTCTGGCGCACGATGCGTTGGATCACCTCCGGTGGAATTCGACCGCTTACCGAAGTGGCGCCCATGCGCACTCGCGGGGGGCGGGCTCGGTGGCTGCGTCCCAGTCGTCCTCGTCCAGCTCCAAAGCTCTGACTCGAACCGCTGCGGGCAGCGCCGTGGCCAATCGCGCCGCTCGATCCGAGGCCGACACCTTTGCCGTCACCGCCGCCGCCCTCACCGATGCCTGACAGGCCCAGGCCGCCAGCTCCGAAGGAATCGCCGATGGCATCGCCCCACATGTTACCTCGGGCGGAGAGTGGCTTCTGGCTCGGCATGCCGCCCTGGGCCCTGCTGTTTGGCCTGCCTTGACGGTTGCTTCGTTGCGCCTCAGCGACCCACAGGCTTCCTGCTGTCGCCGGAGTCGGTGGTGCTGGTGGGCTGAGCTTGCTTCGGTTCACCACCTCCAGCCGGCCACCGTTCACCGAGAGGATGTCGGCCAGTGCCTTGCGATCGATGTGGAAGCGGCGGTAGTGCCACTCTTGCTCCAACACCAACAGCGCCGTGTAGGGGCTCAACACCCGGTGTTGGGTCGACAGGGCCACGATCTTCTTGCGCAGCTCGTGGGATCGGCCTTGCTGTCTTTCGTCCTCCAGCAGGCTCTCGATCTTGGCTTGCGCCCAGGCTCGCTCGAGCAGTGGTCGCTCAGTGGGCTTCAATTGCAACTTCTGCAAGGGCTGGCCGCCGACTTTGATGCTGACAGATTGGTCGGCAGGTAGCTTCGCGTAGACCAACACTTCGTCGCCTGGCTGGGCTCCGTCTATTTTGTGGGGCCACCACCAGCTCGCGCCGGCAACTTCGATGGCGATGTTGGATTCTGTCGCCTGAGCGAGCTTGCGCCAGAGCTGGGCGGGCGGGAGCTGGCCGCTGGCCACGACGCCATCCCGCTTCAGGCCGGCGCTGACCAAGCTGGCGAGCAGTGCATCGTCCCTGATTCCGCCAACGGCGATCGCATCGAGACGCGTCACGCCCTTGGGTCCCAGTGCTTTCACCGCCGCCCGGAGTGCCCGCCCTTCGTCAGGCCCCGCGGTGACCACGCCGTCGGTGATCAAGACGACTCGTCCTAGCTGATGCCGCTTGGCGATCTTTCGGGCCCAGCGGAGAGCCAATCCCAGATTCGAAGCGCCAAGGGCGCGGCGACGCTTGATCCGAGCGACCTGCTGGCTACCGAATCCGCCGGCCTGACCCTGATAGATTAGCTTGGTGCTTTGGTCGAAACAGCCCACGGCGATTGCCGTACTGGGGCCAGAGCTCGCCACGATGCCGGCGACGATCTGCTTGACCAGCTCGATCTCTGCGCCGAGGCCGAGGGCCCGTGAGCCGCTGGTGTCGATCAACAAGAGCGCCGAGTCGAATGGCTCGGCCTGGCTTGTCGGCATCGGCGTCACCCGCGTCATGACCAGATCGCCCTGCCGCAACCCGTCGGCTGCGCCGCTGAGCTTTGGATCGACCACAAAATCACTGGTCGGACGGTAGGCGGCACGGACGAGCTTCTGAGTGGGACGGGCGTTACCCGCAGCGTTCACCGCGACGTCGAGCCGTTCAATCTCTCCGAGACCCGCGAGGGGTACGATGGTGCGCTGTCTCGGCTCGAGCTGTTGGGAATAGGCGATGATGAGCTCTTTCTTGGACTTGGCCGGGATCGGGTAGACCCGAGCGGTGAACTCATTGCCCGCTCCCTGCTCGAGCAGCGCTGGGTCGACTCGTTTGTGCAGGAAATCCTCATAGACCTTGGTCGCGTAGGCTTTTTCGACCACTTCACCTTCCTGCCAGCGGCTGCCGATCTTCATCGCAAAGCGGCTCACCGAGGCTCGGGGCGGGAGAATGATTCGGAAACGACCTTCGATCATCCGCGGCTGCGGGTTGTCGAAGGTCAGATGAAGCTGGGTGAATGCCAGCGGGCCATCCACTACCGAGCGCGCCTCGAGCCCCACAAGCTCGAGGGCGTTGCCATCCCCAAGGGTGAGCGAGATGGGAGGGCCCTCACGCTCTTGGTAGCTGACCGGCGTGAGACCGAAGGCGGCGCCGGCTGAGCTTTGGAGCAGGCTGTCAACATGAGACCCTCGCGCACCGCTGCCGCCGGTTGACGGAGCACCGCCGCAACCGTGGAAGGCTAGCGCGAAGGTCACGACCAGTAGGAACGAGACCTTCACACAAACTGCGACACTCACTCCGCCGCAAAGTTCCCGTGAGGTGTCATTTCAGCCTCCGTGGTGAGTCCCGACAGCGCAACCTGCCGGGTTCCCCCTCGGACTCGATGGGGTTGGTGGGCCGGCTCAGCGGCGTGCCCGCGACGATCGGTGGCCCTACAGGACGATGCGGTTGCAGGCGACCGGTTGCCCCTCTCGGCACGCCTTCCGATACAACTTGGCGGCCCGAGCAGGGTCTTGCTTCACGCCTTGGCCCCGCTGGTAGAGCGCGCCGAGACCCAAGCAGCCGTCGGCATGCCCCGAGGCACATGCCTGGGCCAGAGCTGTACGTGCGGCGCCCACATTTCCCGACCGGTAGCGCAGCTGGGCGAGTTGGTAGCAGCCCTCAGTGACGCCATCGTGGCAGGCCACCTCGAAGATCAGCGCAGCGCCCTCGGCGTCGAGCCGTCCACCCACCCCGCTGCCGAGCAACCGCCCGAGGTTCACGCAACCTGCTGGGTTTCCGTGCAGGCACGCCTGTTGATAGAGGGTCGACGCCCGCTTGGGGTCCCGCGCCACGCCGCGACCATGCTCGTGCATCACGCCCAGCACGCTGCAGCTCGCCGGATCACCAGACCGGCAGTCTGATGCGAAGCGGGCCACGGCGTCAGGCATCGTCTCGCCGTCCGAGTGCCGGCGCAGGGCGCACTCCAGGCACTTTTGCTGCCGTGGTTCGAGGGATCCAAGAGTGCTGCCGCAACCGAGGATCCACAGGGTTGGGAGCACCATCATCAGGGCCACGGCGGCTCGGGAGGCGAAGCCATCGCCCAGCACCGGGCGGGCGTGGTCTCGTCTAGCTCTTTTTCGCCAAAACGCCGTCACCACAAGGTCCGTTGCCCGATCCAGCGCTGGCGTTCAGGCCTCCGCCCGTCGTGATGTATGGAGGCCTCCCACAGGCCATGACAGTTCCCACACATTGGCCGTCGATGGTGACGTAAGCGTGAAGATCCTGGCGCCCAGGAGCGCGTCTAATCGAACGACCAGCCGGTGCTTCGGGCATCGGCCGCACCACCCGAGAGGAGCCCGTCATGTCGATTCGCCGCCTACTACAGTCGCCCAAAGCGCGTCGCGGTATCGCCGCCAGCGCCATCGTCTTGTCCCTTGGAGGCTTGGTGCTGTTCCGCGCGCCAGTCGGTGCAGCCACCGGCGGCACGACTTCGGTGGATTTCCGAAACGGAACGACCTTCTCCGGGCCGGGGGCGTCGGGGAGCCTGTCGCTGAGCCACGGCAAGGTGCTGGCCGACGACCGCCAGCGCATATTCGCCGAGCTGCGGCTGCGGGCCGACGACGTCGGTGAGGACGCCCGCGAGCGGGCCCCGCTGTCGATGGTGGTGGTGCTCGACACGTCGGGATCCATGTCAGGTGAGAAGATCGACGAGGCCCGGCGGAGCGTCATCAAACTGTTGCGCCAGATGCGCCATGATGACGAGGTCGCCCTGGTTCGCTACGACACCAATGCCGAGCTCATCCAGCCGATGGCTCGGGTCCGCGACGTTCGCTCGTCGCTCATCGCCGAGGTGCAGGAGCTCAGGTCTAGCGGCGGCACCAACATTCCCGGGGCGCTCCGGACGGGCATGAGGGCCCTCGAGTCGGCCAGTAGTGGACGGGTCAAGCGCCTGGTGTTGGTCAGCGACGGTCTCGACGACACTCGCTCCGAGGCTGAGCGCCTGGCGCGCAATGGCACCGACCGCGGGGTCACCGTTTCGTCCCTGGGCATTGGGCTCGACTTCGACGAATCCTATATGTCATCGGTGGCCCGGGCTGGCCGCGGCAATTTCGGCTTCGTCGAGAACGTGGCGGCTCTGGCGCGCTTCCTCGAGCGTGAGCTGTCCGAGACCGCCGCCACGACCATCGAGAACGCCATCGTGCGGCTGCAGCTGCCTGACGACATGCGCTTCGTGCGGGCTGTCGGTGCGGACGTAACGACCCGGGGTAGCGATGACGACCGCATCGAGCTGCGGCTCGGATCGCTCTTTTCCGGCGACGAGCGACGGGTGGTGGTCGAGCTGGAGACCGATGCCTCTTACGGAGACACGCTTCGCATCGAGAGCGACATCCGGTGGTCTCAGGTAGGCGGCGAGCGGGCCTCCATCGACCTCAAAGACCTCAAAATCGTCACCACCGAAGACGAAGACCAGGTCGCCGATGCCCGGGACCCGAGAGTCTACGGCGCTTGTATGAGCGCCTTGGCCTCGCTGCGACAGCTCGAAGCCGCCGAGGCCTATGCCCGGGGCGATGCGAAGCGGGCCGGTAAGCTCATCAGTCAGAACATGGCTGACCTCGAAGAGGCTGCCGCCGATGCACCGGCAGCGGTGGCTACCTCGCTGAACAAGCAAGCCGACGCCTACCGCAAGACGAAGGGTGCTTTCCAGCACAGCGCGCCAGGCAGCGCCGAGGGGCGTTCGGCAGCCAAGCGAGCCACGGCGGACGAGAACGCGAACCTCGGGCGGCAAGCCTATTAACGGCGCCAGGAGAGAGTCATGACTACGCGACTATTGTTGTTCCTTTCTGCTGCAGCAGCCTTTGGCATGGGACCTTTGGCCGGCCGGCTTGGGCCGGTGGTTGGCTCGGCGGCCCTCGTCTTGCTCGGGGTGGCTCTGGCCCTGACGGCCAGCGGTACGACGAGCGCCCTGGCGGCAACAGCCGGCGCCCTCGGGGCATTCGCTAGCGGTGTGCTCTTGACCGTCTCGCCCGCGGTTGCAGGCGCCGCGCTGGTAGCGCTCTGCTATGCCGAGCGAACCGTGCGGGTGCGCACGCCGAGCGCACGAGCCGTTCATGTCGGCATTGCTTTGATCGCAGGTGCTCTCGCTGGAGCGGTCACCGATCATTATCTCGCGGCAGGGCTCACCGTGAGGGTGGTGGTGGTCATTGTCGCCGCCGTGTTGGTGGCGCTGCCGCTCTTGGTCGAGGCTGATGACCCCCTGGCCCACGCCCTTGGCGAAATCGCTGACGAGGTCGGACAGCCGGCGAGCAGCTCGCTCGTCGAGGGTGCCGAGCTGTGTCGTGCCGTCGACGCCTCGATGCTCGACCGCCCAACGGCGCAGCAAGCGCGGAAGACCTGGCGTGCTCTGTTGCGGCTGGCCCAGGCGCGCGCTCGGCTGGCCCAGGCCCATCGGATTGCTCTGCCCGTCGTTGCCGACCAGGAGGACAAGCCAGCAGGCGACGACGTCGGCGAAGCCGCAGAGCCCAAAGGGACGTCAACGTCACCTCGTGGTCATGGTGATGCCGTGTTGAAGCGGCTCGACGAGAAGATCGCGGCCCATGTGGCCGCCCTGGCGCGTATGTACACCGCGGCCGACGAGGTGAAGGCAGCTGAGGCAAGCCTGGACGATCAGGCCATGCGCTCCGTCGAAACCAGTGGCGAGTGCCTCGAAGAAATGAGCAAAGCGATCGTCGAAGAGGTCTGATCGCTATGCGGCCGCCTGCGGGCCTCCTCCTCGGTGTCGGTCGCTGCTAGGATGGTGCCACGCTCGTCAGATGGCTGACTCGAACCACGCAGACGACACGCTGCCTGCTGATGGCATCTCCTCGCCCGGCGGTGGAGAGCCAAGCGAGGAGGCCTTTGCCGAGACTATCGCTGCCGTCAGTGATGGAGGCGGTCCTTCCTACGGTGGCGGCGTACCGCTTGCCGACGAGCGGCTGACTGATCTACATCCTGGCCGCTACGAGGTGGAGCAGGAGATCGGTGCTGGCGGTATCGGCAAGGTCTATCTGGCCCTCGACACTCACCTGGGTCGTCAGGTCGCTCTCAAAGAGCTGCTCACTACAACGCCGGGGTCGGTTGACGGGGTCAGTAACCGAACCTCCGGGAGTCGCACGCCCGTCGAGCTCCGGTTCGTGAACGAGGCGCGGATCACCGGGCAGCTCGAGCATCCCGGGGTGGTGCCGGTCTACGAGCTCGGCAGGCGACCGGATGACACGGTCTATTACGCCATGAGGCTGATCCGCGGTCGGACCCTGGAAGAGGCGCTCTCCGAGCGGGACTTGCGCGGTCGGCTCGAGCTCTTGCCCCACTTCGTCGACCTCTGCAACACGGTGGCCTACGCCCATAGTCGCAAGGTCATCCACCGTGATCTCAAGCCCGAGAACGTAATGCTCGGCGACTATGGGGAGACGGTGCTGCTCGATTGGGGGCTCGCCAAGGTGCGAGGAGCCGATGACGTCCAGGAGCGGGCCCTGGAGGACGAGATCGAACGGTTGAAGGACGCCTCGCCGCTGGCGACGGTGGCTGGCGTGCCCATCGGCACCCCGGGCTACATGCCGCCAGAGCAAGCGCTGGGGAACCTGGACGAGGTCGACGAGCGTTCGGACGTCTATTCCCTAGGGGCCATCCTCTACCAACTCCTCACCGGCTGCGCCCCCTTCGAGGGTGACTCGGCGCTCGACGTGATCAGGGCGGTCGTTCGAGGACAGTCCCGGCCGGTCGAGGAGCTGGAGCCCGATTGTCCCGCCGAGCTCACGGCGATTGTGCGCCGGGCATTGAAAGCAGATCGAGCGGAACGTTACGCCGACGCCCAGGCACTCGCCGCCGACGTCGGTGCGTTTCTCACTGGCGGTCTCGTCGGTGCTCATCGCTACAGCTGGACGGCTCGCCTGTGGCGGGAGCTGGTGCGATACAAATGGATCCTGGCTGCCTGTCTCGCGGTCATCGCCGTTGGGGGGGTGGCCTGGTGGTACCGAGGCGTCGATCTGGCTCGGCAGCAGGCCCAGGAGCAGGAGCGCCGCCGGGTCGAAGCAGTGCGGCAAGTGGACGATATCATCGTCCAAGTAGCCGAAGGCACCGGCAAGGAGCGGTGGTTCGACACCTTCACCTTCAAGCTCCTCGCTCTACGGGATCCCGGGGTCGAGGCAGCGGTGGAAGACCGTATCATCCGAGCCCTCACCCACGAGTCGACTGACGTGCGGCGCCTGGCGGCCCGCACCTTGAGCGGCATGGGGAGCAACCGTGCTGTCGATTCGCTCATGGCGCGGCTCGTCGAGGGGGCAGAGAAAGAGGCGGCGGTGACCATCGAGGTGATGAACGCCCTCGGTGTGATCGGCGATGCCCGCGCCGAGCCGACGGTGCGCGACACCCGCTGGCGTTTTGGCCAGGCCAGCGCCGTATGGATCCAGACCGAGCTCGCCTACCGGATGATCCCGCTGGCGCCACTGCCTGCTGACGTGTCCACGATGACCGCCGACGACTGGCATTCTCGGGGTCGGGCGCTGTTGTGGAAGAGCCAGCACCGCGACGCCATCGACGCTTACACGCGGGCCATCGAGCTCGATCCGAAGAGCACCAAGTCTTACAACAATCGAGCCATCGTGTGGCGTCAGCTTGGTGAGGACGACAAGGCGCTGGCCGATTACGACCAGGTGTTGCTCGTCGAGCCTGGCGCTCCCAAGACGCTGAACAACCGGGCCATCTTGAAACGGTCGCTCGAGGACTTCGATGGCGCCCTGGCCGACCTGGATCAGGTCGTGGCCGTAGGAAAGATCGGGCCTATGGCGCTGCGCAACCGGGCCTTGACCAAGCGCCTGATGGGCGACCTAGAGGGCGCCCGGGCCGATCTGCAGTTGGCCCTCGACGGCAACCCAAAGGATGCCAGGACCTACTCCCAGATGGGCACCACTTGGGCCTGGACCCACGACTGGGATCGCGCCTTAACGGCCTACGAACAAGCCATTGCCATCAGCGACAAGTACACTTTCCCCGTGATGGCGCGGTCCCGAGTCCTCTACGTCTTGGGACGAAAGCTCGAGGCCAGGGACGCTGTGGACCACGTGCTGCGCCTCGATCCGCACAACAATTGGGCTCGGCGCGTACGAGCTCACGTGCACATGCTCGAGGGTAAGCACGACGCGGCCAAACGAGACCTCGACTACTGTCTCGAGAACGAGTGCATCCGGGGTTACACGCGCAACGCCCTTCGCTATGCCCAGCGAGCCATCGTCTATCACGCTACCCTCGGACACTACGATGCTGCGCTGAAGGATCTCCAGTCGGCCCTCGACTCCCACCCTCGTCGCGAAGACTCGATTGCCTACCGAGTCGAGGCGCTGGCGGTCAGCCTAGCGGCAGGAGATCTCGCGGCTCAGGACCACTGGTTGGAGGCCCTCGAGCCTAGCGATCGTGGTCTTTGGCACGATCGACTCATGCACATGCTGCACCGGCGTGAAAGCTACGCGGCCGTTGCCGAAGCCCTCAACGGATCGTCCTACCGTCGCTGCCTCTTGGCGCTAGCTGGCGGTGTCGCTGCCGAGCTGGCTGGCGACGGACCTGCGGCCCTCGACCGCTACCGTACGGCCGCAGCGGCTTACGAGCCTCACCATGTGGCCTGCATTCTCGCGGGACAGCTGGAACGAGATCTGATCGCTGATTAGCGTCGTCTTGCGAGCTCCGACTCGAGCGCTGCCGCTCGCGCAAAACCGATCCGTGCTTCGGCTCAGCGAGTCAGTGTGAACGTCTGTCCTTCAACCGCGAAGACCGCCTGCCCGAGCGTCTCGGCCTGGGTCATCTGCAGCGGCTGCAGCACGTAGATGAGTCCGCCTTGGAGGTGGTTGTAGGGATAGTACTGGCCGGTAACCGTCTTGGGTCCACCAGGCGTGTCGATCTGGACCGATAGGATTTCGCCTTGAGGGGGCCTGCGCAGCGTGACCGGCGGTCGCCAGGATGCCACGCCCTCGAGGATCTTGATGCGATCGTAGGTCCGGTCCTGCATGACCTCAGGCACGATCAGCTTGGCGCTGGTGCTGACCAGCTTGGCTCGCTCGAAGATGTGCCGGAAATTCCAGTCGCTGATCCAGGTTGGATCGCAGTAACTCATGAAGTCGACGTACTGGTTCGGGCTCAACAGCTGGTTCGTCGATGGCCGATACCCCCACACACCGATGCTCGCCCCAGCGTGAGGGTAGGCCGGGTCGCCCGACACGCCGCAAGGCGAGTGTGGTCGCCCATGGTTGTGGCCCACCTCGTGTACGGCGGTCTCCGGTGCTGTGTCGCCGGACCAACCGACGCCGATGGCGGTACGGGACCAAACGTCCATGGCCCCAGCGACCCAGCCGAGGCCCAGTAGTCCGTTGCCGTCGGCGTTGTGGATTCCGTAGTAGTAGACGTCCGCCGGAGCGTTGTCCTGGTCCCTTAGATCGGTGATCGAGTCGAGCAAGTTCGACCACCCGTCGTAGCTGCCCAGCGAGCTGTTGAAGGTGTAGGGCTGAGAGCGCACCGTCACCTCGACCTCCGGGACCGGGTACACCTCAGAGAACCAGGTATGGTAGCGCTGCACCTGGGTGGGCGTCGTGTCCGGCAAGCTCCCGTTGTTCTCCACCGGCACCAGCAGAATCTTCAGCTTGACTCCCCCTTGCTCGACCTCCAACGGCGCCAGGCCTTCCCCGAGCGGATAGGCCGCTCCTCCGTTGCCACCACTGCTCACCTCTGGGGGTTGCAGCATCTCGACCTTGAACGCGGCGCCAGGCTTCAGCAGCTCGCCAGGCACGTGGAGGTTGATGGTGCTGCCCAGCTGTTCGTGGGACGAGGCGCCGCTGAGCATCTCGGACAGCTCGATGGCCGGCGCCGAGTCGATGGTCAGCCGCACCGTGACCGGCTGGCCGTTGTAGTTTCCATCGGTGAAGTAGAACAATCGCATCATGCCGGCCCGACCGGCCACGACGGGGATGTTGCTAGTCGCCGGAGCACCGCCGGCTAGCAGCGGTCGGCGGATCGCTTGGTACAGGTCGATGTCGGTGAGCATCACACCGTCGGCGGGCACTAGCTCCTGGCCAGGTGGCTGCCCACCGGTGCCCGATCCGCTGAGGCCGCTCCCACCATCACCGGAGCTGGACGACGTGGTGCCCGCTCCGGTTCCACTGCTGCCGCTAGTGCTGGAGGAGCCGCCGCTGCCATCGTCTGCCCCAGGTCCGACCACCAGGTCGTCAGCTCCGGTCACCATGTTGCAGCCAAGTGCGGCCACGGCGCCCACGACGAGCAGAGGCAAGAACCAACAAGCGGCTAGCGATCTCATTCTTTTATCCTTGGATCCTATAGATTGGTCATCCGGGCCGACATTGCATAAGCGAATTCAACATGTTGTAACAGGCTGCCTATGTATACATAGGCCGGTTGGCCGGTTTAATTATGACCGATATGGGTGGGGGTACGTCAAGCTAAACCGCTGGTCTTGCCCGGAAAGCTGCGACCGGGGACTGCCTTGAGTGGGCAGGTGGCGCCGCCGCCAGGCGTATACGCGTGTCACAAACGGGGTTATCTGACCCTCGATGCGTTCACTTCTGGGGATGTCAGCGGCTGCGGTGGTCGGTTTTGTGCTCCCGGTGGCCGGGCTGGGGACGGCATGTGGAGCCCGCTCCGAGCTCGATCTGCCGTGGAGCTACGGTGGTGGCGGTGCGGTGCCCGAGGACGCAGGCATCGATCAGGATGCGCCGATCGATGCGCCTGAAGACGTGCCCGAGGACGTCCCTCCCGATGTCCCGCCTGAGTGCGACTCGCCGGACACCACCTACATCTATGTGGTGACCTCGGAGATGGAGCTGCTGGCGTTCAAGCCTCAGAGCAACGGCTTCGAGTCGCGCGGGCATTTGTCGTGTCCGGCATCGCCGGGGGCAACGCCCTTCTCCATGGCTGTCGATCGCACGGGGGTCGCCTATGTGGTCTACAACGACGGCGAGCTGTTTCGGGTGAGCACCGCCGATGCGGCCTGTGAGGAAACGCTCTTCGTGGCCAAGGAACCGGATGATGGGTTCGCTCAGTTCGGAATGGGTTTCGCCGCCGACCAAGATGGTCTTGGCGAGACGCTCCACGTCGCCGACATCAACTATACGACCGTCTCGAAGGGGCTGGCACGCATCGACACCGAGACCTTCGAGCTCACCTACATCGGCCCGTTCTCGCAGAATCCCGGTAATGTCCTCGAGCTGACCCCGACTGGTATGGGCCCGCTCTGGGGCTACTTCTTCAACGAGCCGGGGCCCGGTGGCACGCTGGTCCAGATCAACACCGAGACAGCGGCGATCGAGGACGCCATCCCGGTCACCGTAGGCAACAACTCTTCGGCGCTGGCGGTCGCCTGGTGGGGCGGTTTCTTCTACATCTTCACCAACAACAGCAGCGGCGGCACCAGTGTGACTCGCTTCGACCCAGAGACCCAGGCAACGTCGGTGGTCGCCAACACCGGGCTGCAAGTGGTTGGCGCCGGCGTGTCCACCTGCGCCCCCATGACTCAGTAGCTTCGCGGCGAGTGTGCGCCTCCGGCCGGGCCCTGCAAAGCTGCGCCCCCTCTGCCCCACCGCTGACCGACGACTCGCTCGGCGACGCCTGGGTCAATCGACATGGATCCAATGTGGCCCATGATAGGATGATTGGTCACATGAGCCTACACTCCGTCGCCTGGTCACACTTCAGAAATGTGTAATTTCAGGTAGATGGCATGAGTCAAGACCTGGGGCCAGGAAGGGCATGACCCTTGCTTCGGCATGCCGGGTGACGAGGAAGACTCATGAGCCACGCTGACCTGACCCGCCGAATCCTCATTTCCTGCACCCTTCTCGCGGTCGCGGCCTGCGCGCCCGAGGATCCCAATCTCGATCAACCTGGTGATCCGCTGACTGAGGATCTCCCGCTCGGCGACTTGGACGAAGGGGACATGAAGGCTGATGGTTGGGGGGCGGCGACGACCTGCAAAGAGATCCCCGATCTGGCGCCGCTGGCCGACCCGGCCATCACGATTTCAATCGACGGACTGACCCTGCACCTCATCGATCGGGCAGGGGACTATGACGCCGTGTTCCCAGTTGGCGTGGGCAGCATCAACTCCACCCAAGGCGAGACGACCTACAACGAGTCTCGTTCCATGTTTCCAGTCCTCGCCGACGACACCTCGGACTTCACGATCAAGACGACGGACAACTACAACTTCAACCCCTGTCGTATCTGGTGGACCGATCCAGCCACGGGTGAAGAGGTTCCGGTCTTCGCCGGCTTGCCCTTCCTGAGATGGCGTGGCGCTTACGGCATCCACGGTCCCATCACCAACTACCGCGCCCAAAATGGTGGCGAGCTGAAGCGCGGCTACGTGTCACATGGCTGTGTTCGCATGGAGGCTGCTGACATCCTCGAGCTCTACGCTCGGGTCAGAGGCGTGACCAAAGTACCGGTCCACGTCCAGCGCGCCCCGGAGCGCGACGATGCGGGCACGCGAGTCGACGTGGCCGACCCATGGATCGGCGCAGAGTGTAGCGCCGACGCCGACTGTTCCTTCACCGGTGGCTTCTGCAAGGTCAACGCCTACAGCGCCCGCGGGTTCTGCACTAAGCAGTGCACCACCTACTGCCCGGATCGGGAGCACCACCCTGAGAGCTTCTGCGTGGCCGATCCAGACGATGCGGATCAGGGGATCTGCACCGTCAAGGAGACGGGTCTCAACCACGAGTGTCGACCCCAGGACCACTTCATCGCCGTCGAACAGTCGCGCCTCAACCAGCCGTGGAAAACGGCTCGGGTATGCATGCCCGGCTCGCGCGGGTGGATTGGTGACCACTGTTTCGTCGACCAGGACTGCCAGGAGGGCAATCGCTGCGCCGGCGCTACCACCGAGGCACCTGGGATCTGCACCCAGAGTTGTGGTGGCTATTGTCCGGACAGCCCAGGTGCACCCGCGACGTTCTGCATCGACGAGCCGTCGCTCGGCGGGGCCAACTGCGTTCGCCGCTGCAGTCCCGAGTCCAATGGCAGTGAGTGCCCGGCCGACTCGATCTGCACGCCTCGCCCGCGCAGCACCAACAGCAACGTGGTGAGCCACATCTGCCTCCCACATTAGCGGTAGCGATCGCCTATCATGGCGAGATGGTGAGTCGAGGGGGTCACGCGCTGCTACTGGCAGCGTTGTTTTGTGTAGGTTGCGATGACGATCCGAATGGCGGGACGTCGCTTGGCGGCGGCGGTGATGGCGGCGGCGGCGGTCTAGGCGGGGCTGGAGAGGACCCGTGCCCACCGCCTAACCGCATGGTCGGTGGCATTTGTCTCGAGCCAGGGGTCGATGACGCTGGCTGCGCCGCCGGCACTCTCGCGCAGAGCGACGGCACCTGCCTTCCAGCAGGCGTGCCGGCCACGGCCTGTGGGCCGGGCTTCGAGCATGACGGCGATGTCGGTTGTCTGCCGATCTTACCGAGTGAGGTGTGCGAGAAGACCTCCAACGACGATCCCAGGATGGCCGTTCCCGGCGACGCGGCCTGCCGCCCCATCGGCGACTGCGGCACCGGAATCTGGGGCAACATCCCAGGGGACGGGAACACGATCTACGTCTCTGAGAGCTACCCCGGCAACGACAGCGACGGCACCATCGACAAGCCCTACACCGAGCTCGACCCAGCCATCAGCGCGGCAAGCGCCGGGGGCCTGATTGCCATTGCAGCGGGCGGCTATTTCATCGAGTCGTTCATCAGTAAGCCGCTGACCATCCGAGGGGTATGTGCCGACGAGGTGCTCGTCATCCAGAACCCCTTCGGGTTCACGGCCGGCGCCTTCGATCTGTCAGCGAATGCCTCGGGAACCACCATCCGCGACCTCGCCATTGGGTCCAGCTCCCTCGCCATTGATGTGAGCGGCGCCACCAACGTCACCGTCGACAGGGTTTACGTGCGCAACAATGGCGGCGGACTTCAGATCACCAACGCTGGCGACGTCGCGGTGACGGGATCGCTTTTCGAGGACAATGGTCGGGCCAATATCTTCGTTTTTGGTGCCACGGTGACGGTGGACAGGTCGGTGTTGCGGCGTGGCACGCCGACGGGACCCCAAGCGATCGGCGCGGGGATCTGGACCCAGCCCGACGACGGGCTCGTCCCGTCCAGCGCCATCGTCCGTGGTTCGCTTCTCGAAGAGAACGTGTTTTTCGGCGCCTACACCATTGGCTCGACCTTTGTTCTCGAGGACTCGGTGGTACGCAACACTCAGCCCAATCCCAACGGGCTGGCAGGTCGAGCTGTCACGGCCAATCGCTCGCTCGACGGTTCGCTTCGTGCCTCGGTGATGGTTCGCCGCTCAACTCTCGATGGCAACCACGAGGCGTCTGTCTTCGCGGCCGGCTCGGACCTCGTCATCGAGGACACGGTGGTTCGGGACACGCAGGTGTCTGTCTCGTCCCCTGACCCCAGGGCCGTGGGTGTCGTCGTGCAACCGACGGCGCTCAGTGGCTCCGATGTTGGCTCCACGCTGGTGCTCCGCCGGTCGGTGGTCGAGGCGGTACCGGGGACGGGCGTCATGGCATCAGGGTCAGACATGACCATTGAGGGCGTCGTCATTCGTGACATCGATCCCGATGCGCTCGGGTTCGGCGGGCGCGGTCTCTATTGTCGCGCTGATCACTACACGGGTGATCCCTGCCAAGCCACGGTGAGCGGTTCGGTGATCGAGGGGACCCACGAGATCGGCTTCTTTGTGGCCGGGTCAGAGGCGACCGTCACCACCACCCTGGTCGGTGGCATCTTGGCTGACGCGAACGGTAGGGCGCGGGGCGTCAGCATCGGGCGCAGCGATGACGGTACCTTGGGGTCCGACGTCACCTTCGATGCTTGTGTGATCGAGGACACCACCAATCACGGCCTCTACCTGCAGGGCTCTTCGGCGACGGTTCAGAACACCGCCATCCGGCGGATCGAGGCCGGCGCAGCGGGCGCCGTCGGTCGCTGTCTCGGCGCTCAGGGGGACCCACCGACGAGCATTCAGGCAGCGCTCATCATGAGCAACTCCTCCTGCGTTGATGCCAGAGAGGTCGGTCTCTTCCTGACCGGCTCGACCTTCGAGCTGGACCGGGTGCTCGTCAGCGGCGTGCAAGCCTCGCCCCAGTTTGACCGCGGTCGTGCCCTGGAGATCCAGTCGTCTGGTGGTTTGCTCGCCGAAGGCGTCGTCACCGACGCGCGTTTCCGAGACAACGTGGAATTTGGCGTGGCCGTCTTTGGAGCGAAAGTGACCTTGGATCGCTGCGTCGTTGAGCGAACCACGGCGAACGGTGCCGGACTCTTCGGTGACGGAATCGCGGTATGGACCAATGAAACCGTGGCCGACGTGACGGTCAGCGACAGCGTCGTCCGCGACAACGCGCGCGGTGGCCTGGCCGGTTTTGGAGGCTTGCTTGCCGTCGCGGGCACCACGTTCAGCTGCAACGGAATCGATCTCGTCGACGGGTCGGGCGAAGCTGCGGTGTCCTTCGAGGATGGCGGCAACAACGCGTGTGGATGCCCAGCTACCCAAGAGTCCTGCAAGCAACAGAGCAGCACCCTCGAGCCGCCTTCACCGGTCGACGACGCCACCGAAGACGGCGATGACGTCGAGCCCCTCGATTAGCGGAGGCGGCCAGCCTGGCCTGGAGACGTCCCGACGCAGCTTGGTGTACCCTCCCACGGCCGATGAGCCTGCAACGCATTGCTCGTGACCTGTCCCGTGGGGTGGACGCGCTGTCCTTTGCCCTGCCGGTTGCCTACGTCTACAACCCGCTTCGCTATGCTCGCGGGCCTCACGAGACCTACCTGAAGCGCTTTGGTGCTGGGCCGAAGGAGGTCGTGTTGCTGGGCATGAACCCGGGGCCTTATGGGATGGCCCAGACCGGGGTGCCCTTCGGTGAGGTCGCTTCGGTGCGGGATTGGCTCGGCATCGAGCAGCCCGTGTCGCGCCCCAAGCCCGAGCACCCCAAGCGCCCGGTGCTGGGCTTCGACTGTACTCGCTCAGAGGTCAGTGGGAGTCGCTTCTGGGGTTGGGCGAGCGAACGCTTTGGCACGCCTGAGCGGTTCTTCGATCGCTTCTTCGTTGCCAACTATTGCCCCCTGGTATTCATGGAAGACAGTGGCCGCAACCGCACGCCGAACAAGCTGCCGGCGGCTGAGCGAGAGCCCCTGATCTCACTGTGTGACCAGGCCCTCCGGCGCACGGTGCAGTTGCTCGAGCCTCGCATGGTCATCGGGGTAGGGGTCTACGCCCGGGAGGCGGCTCGCCGCGCGCTCGAGGGCTTCGACGTGACCATCGCCAGCATTCTCCACCCGAGTCCCGCCAGTCCCAAGGCGAACCGCGGTTGGGCACCCCTGGCCGAGCAAGATCTCGCTGCGGCGGGTGTGGATTTGACGCCTTGAACAGAGGGAGTGTCCCATGACAGCACCGAGCCAGTCCTTTCTCAGGGCGAGAGACCTACTGACCTTGTCCCGCGGTGCGCTCATGGATTTGCTCACCAGCGGACACTGGATCGATCCCCGTAAGCTGGACGACGTCGAGTACCGGGGTATCAGCTTGGGGCTTCCGTCGATTGTTGAGCAGCTCACCTGGAAGAAGTTCAAGAAGGTGTTCCATCGTGATCCCGCAACCGGTGTGCTGCGAGGTTGGAACGTGCGGATGGAGCAGAACGGCCTCGAGGCGGATTGGGTGCCCCTCCGCAAGGGTGGAAAGCCGGTGACCTTCGGGCACTATCAGGTGGTCGATCCGGCAGGCCATCGCGTGCCGACGGACTGTGATCGGGGCCTGTTGATCCACTACGGCTTGGGTGGCAACCGACGGTTCGACGCGACCGCTCGCATGCGTGACCCCATCGTTGCGCTCCACTCGGGCAACGTCGACCTGCTCTTGGGTTGGTCCTATCTCGATCTCGGAATCAAGCGGGTGCCGACCCCCAGCTTCTTCAGCCTGGAGCGAGACATCCCTTTGACCCATCTCATCGATCCACCGCGGCCTAGTGGCTCGTGAACGCTCCGCTGGCGATGGTCTGCCAGGCGCTGCCGATCACTCTGCGGTTTGTTCGACGACCCGATCGAACCAAGCGACGAGCCGTTCGGTCACCTCGGCACGGTTGGTCTCGTGC
>JAUVCD010000283.1 GCA_030590865.1 Myxococcales bacterium
ACCAGGGCTCGGCCGGCCTTATCCTGAAGGGAACGTGGTGATGGCGAGCCAAGGTCGAATGCTTCGATGGTTGGCGCCTGTGGCTCTGCTGGGAGCTAGCTTCACCGGCTGTCATCTCGCCCTCGGCATCGAGGATGCGGAGACTATGCCGGAGGGCAACACCGGTGGCTCAGGCGGGACCACGAGCGGCTGCACCGACGCAGCCGAATGTGATGACGACAACCTCTGCACCACCGACAGCTGCATCGACGGCAGCTGTGACAACCCGCCAGTGCCCGACGGCGACGCACCGGCGGACCAGCAAACGGCCGGTGACTGCCAGCGGGTCCAGTGCATCGCTGGGCTCGAGCAGGACACGCCTGACGACACCGACACCCCTGAGGACGGACAAGAATGCACCGAGGACCGTTGCGATGGCGGCACTCCATCTAACCCGGCCATGGCGCCAGAGACGCCCTGCACGCAAGACGGTGGCTCTTTGTGCAACGACGACGGCAAGTGTGTCGAATGCTATTCCAACGCCCAATGCACTGCACCGGAGACCTGCGCTGGCGGAGGCACCGCAGGCGCCTGTGGCTGCACGCCCATATCCTGCGGCCCGACGGGGGCCAACCTGACCTGTGGCTTCGCAGCCGATGACGGCTGTGGCGTGCCACTCAACTGCGACAACGCCACCCAGGACGGCACCGAAACCGACGTGGATTGCGGCGGCAGCGTGGCCACCTGCTCGGTGCGCTGCGAGATCGGCGACAGCTGCCTGATCAACTCGGACTGTGCCAGCACCAACTGCGACCAGCTCACCTGTCAGTCCTGACCGCTCCCCCTCGCTCCGGCACCAGGAACCGAGCCAATCTCAGGGGCTACAAATTGAGCAGCTTGGCGATGTAGAACTTCATCGTCTCGCTGGTACCGCCGCCGATGCGAAAGAGGCGTGCGTCACGCCATGCTCGGGCGATGGGGTACTCCTCGATGTAACCCCAGCCGCCGTGAAACTGGAGGCACGTGTCCATCACATCGTTGATCACGTCGCCGACCAGCACCTTGGCCATGCTGATCAGCTTGACCGTCTCCATGCTGATGGGGCCTTTGTTGATGTGCCGCTCGGTGTTGTAGGCGTCCACACACTTGTAGACGAAGGCCTTGGCGGACTCGCACTGGATGTGCATGTCGACGAACTTGTGGCGCCACACCTCACGCTTGATGAGCGGCTTGCCGAAGGCCACCCGGTCACGCCCGTATTCGGTCGAGAACTCGAGAGCGTAGAAGGCCCCCTGCAGGGCACTGGCACAGCCGATGAGCCGCTCGGTCTGGAAGTTCTGCATGAGATACATGAACCCCTGGTTTTCCTCGCCGAGTCGGTACCGCTTGGGGATGCGTACATCCTCTAAAAACAGCTCGGCGGTGTCCGAGGCCTTGTTGCCCACCTTCTTGAGCGTGCGGGACACGACGTAGCCCTTCACGTTCGTCGGCACGAGGAAGAAGGAACACCCATAGGCACCCTGATCAGGATTGGTCTTGGCCAGCAAGGTCACGAAATCGGCCCGCGACCCGTTGGTGATGAAGGTCTTCTGTCCGTTGATCACGTAGTCGTCGCCGTCCACCTTGGCGACCGTCTTGATGCCCGCCACATCGCTGCCCGCCTGGGGCTCTGAGATGCCCAGGGCGGCCACTTTGTCGCCACTCAGTGCCGGCTTGAGGAACTCGTCGATCTGCTCGTCGGTGCCCAATTCGCTGATCACTGGCGTGGCCATGTCGCTCTGCACGAGCAGGCCCATGGTGACGCCCGCACAGTTGCACCGGGGATACTCCTCGGCCTTGACCACCGAGAACCAGTAGTCCCCACCCGAGCCGCCATGCTCTTCTGGGTAATGGGCGCCGTGGATGCCGAGCTCACCAGCACGCTGGAACACCGAGCTGGGAAAGCACCCACTTTCCTCCCACTCCTCGACGTGAGGTGAGAGCTCTTTTTCGGCGAAATCCCTCACCATTTTTCGAAAATGCTGATGCTCTTCAGTGAATGGCTGCCACATGCTCGAGGTCCCCTCACAGATGGTATGGGCGAGCGAAGGGTCGCCCAACAAATAGTTCGTACACGAAACAGATGCCTCCGCCAAGCGGGTTCGGCTAGCTTGGCCCGCCGATGCGGATCCTCCTTCTGTCACGCAACGCGGCCCTCTACTCGACCAGCCGCTTGGTGCTCGCTGGGCGCGCGCGGGGCCACGACGTCGATGTGGTCGATCCCCTGGAAATTCAAATCGTCGTCGCTCGGGGTGAGCCCAGCTTGAGCTGCGCGGGGCACCGACTGCCGCACTACCACGCCGTCATCCCCAGAATTGGGGCGAGCATCACTCGCTACGGGCTGGCGGTACTGGACGAGCTGCAACGGGGGCGACGGGCCGTCCTGAGCGGTGCCGCTGCCATCGCCTTGTCCCGCGACAAAGTGCGCTCCCTGGCGGTCCTCTCCAGAGGCCGGATCCGTGTCCCCGCGACGGTATGCCTGCGCAGCGCCAGCGCAGTCGATACCGCCCTGACGCTAGTGGGCGGCCCGCCTGTGGTGATCAAGCTCCAGCATGGGACCCAAGGGGTCGGCACCATGATCGCCGAGTCGTCCCGAGCCTCACATGCGGCGGTGGAGACCTTCTGCGCCATGGGCCAGGAAATTGTGCTGCAGCAATACGTGAGCGAATCTGAAGGGCGGGACATCCGCGCCGTCGTGGTGGGCGGGAAGGTCGTGGCCGCGATGCGACGGCAGGCACCAGACGGAGAGTTTCGCTCCAATCTCCACCGTGGCGGCTCGGCCGAGTCGGTGGACCTACCTCGTCGCTACCGCAGCTGCGCGCTCAAGGCGGCCAAGCTGACGGGCCTGGACGTCAGCGGTGTCGACATGCTCGAGACCCGCGACGGTCCGGTGGTCATCGAGCTCAACAGCTCACCTGGGCTCGAAGGGATCGAGACGGCAACCGGGATCGATGTGGCCACGCCGATCATCACTCTGGCCGAGGAGCTGGTTCAGACAGCGCAGCGGTCGAAGCGAAAGCCGGGCAGGCGCCGCCAGGCCGCTGGCCACAGGAGGGCAAAGTGATCCTGAAGCAAGCTCAACATGGCACCACGCGGGTGCTCACCGTCGATCGGCCGGCAGCGCGCAACGCCATCAATCGCGAGCTGAGCGAGCGGCTCGTCGACGAGCTACACCAGGTCGATGGTGACCCATCGGTGCATGCCGTGGTGCTCGCCTCGGCCTGCCCCGAGGTATTCCTGTCAGGCGGCGACCTCAAAGAGCTGGGGCGGCTCCCGATGGACGCTAGTGGCGCAGCCCAGGTGATGGCCCTAGGCCTCGAGTTGAGCGCCGTCGAGAGCTGTGCAGTGCCGGTGATCGCCGCGGTGGGTGGGGCGGCTTTCGGTGGTGGTTGCGAGCTATTGATGATGTGTGATCTGCTGGTCATGGAGCAGCAGGCGTCACTCCATTTCGTGCATGCACGAATGGGTCTGACGCCAGCTTGGGGAGGAACGACCCGACTGATCGAGCGGGTCGGTTCCGCTCGGGCGGCCGACATCTTGTTGAGCGCGAGAGCCATTCGCGCCGAGGAGGCACTAGCCATGGGCCTGGCGCGAAAGCTCGTCGCTCCAGGGCAGGCGGTCGCTGGCGCGCTGGCGATCGCCGCCGAGCTAGACCAGCAGCCTCGCGAGGCGGTCGCCACCGTCAAGCGCTCGCTGCTCGCCTCCAAACAAGCGCGGCGCGCCGAGGCTTTCGAGGCGGAGCGAAAGGTCTTCCGCTCCGCTTGGGGCAGCCCAGCCCACCAGGCGGCCTTCGCGGTTCGCAACGGCAAGAGAGGCAAGACTCGAGGCTCGGGCTCGACCTAGAGTCCCCCTGACCGTTAAGATCCCAGCGCGAGCTGGCGGTCGACGCTTGCCGGGACGGGGATGTCATGAAGATCACATATGGCTTGGTCGCTGTCTTGTTCGCCCACGCTGCGGCTTGCGGTGACGAGTTCGTGGAGGACGAACACTGCGCCCAAGTCACGTGCAACGAGGATCCCTGGTGCTGTCCGAGCGGGCAGACCTGCGCGCCTGACACGCAGAGCTCCTTTGCTTGTCTGAACGTCGGTACGGGCCAACCAGGCGAAAGCTGCCAGAACTTCGTCGGTACGCCTCAGTGCGGAGAGCTGCTGTTCTGCTTTCAAGCGACAGGGGCGTCAGCCGGGCAGTGCACGCCGTTCTGTGATGCGACGAACCCCGATCGTGCCTGCCCAAACCTTCACCACTGTCTCGCGAACGTGACCGTGGGCTCGGCGGGCAATGTCAGCGTGTGCGATCCCAACCCACCACCGAGTTAACCCGGCGCCCCTCGAGGCAGCGACCATCGAGCCCAGGCCGGGCAGCAGCCCAATGGGCTGGTGGACTTGATCCGTAATGCCTGTCCATGAGATGAGCCAAGGCGATGAATATCAACCGCTGTCCTAGTCTCGCCTGGCTGCTCGCACCGGGCTTGTTGCTGACCCACACGGTGGCATCAGCCCAAGAGGCACCACCGGCCATCGCCGATGACGCCGGCGGGGCGTCGCAAGACGCCCAGACCGTAGCTGCCGAGAAGGCTGAATCGGGGACACGACAAGACGGCTGGAGCCCGGGAGTCGCCGTGGGGGCAAGCGTCAACCTCATCGACACCAGCTCGGTGGTCGGCCAACCAGACGGCACCACCTTCACCTTCGGTGGCGCGCTCGATTCATCCCTCGACTTCAACGCGGGCATCCACGAGTGGCGCAACGTGCTGGGGGCTTCGGCCGGTACCGCGCGCACTCCGGCGCTCGACGAGTTCATCAAGACCAACGACGGCTTGGCCTTCGAGAGCATCTACCTGTTGCACGTCGTCGAGATGTTCGGTCCCTTTGGGCGCTTTGGGCTGAACACCCAGATGTTCTCGGCGACCGACATCCGCCCCACTGCGGTCGACTACGCCGTGGCGAACCTCGACGGCACGACGGACAACTACACCGGCCGGCGCCTCGGGCTGACCGACCCGTTCCAGCCGTTCACCCTGAAAGAGTCACTGGGCGTCTTCGTACAGCCCATCCGCAAGCCCCAGGTCGAGATCGAGGCGCGTGCCGGCTTCGGCGCCCAAGAGACCCTGGCAGAGGGTGGCCTGGCCGTTGCCGATGACGACGGCACCGATGCCATCGAAGTCAAGGCCCTCGACGACAGCTTCGCCGTTGGCGCCGAAGGGGTGTTCAACATGTGGGGCTTCATCGACGACAGCAGGCGCATCTCTTACACCCTCGGGCTCGGTGTGCTCTTTCCCTTCGTCACCAGCGAGTTGCCGGAGGGCGATGACCGCGGCCTCGGCGAGTTGACGGGCGTCGAGGCGACCGTTGGCCTCAACGTCAAGCTCCTGGACTTCGCGTCCCTCGGCTACAAGCTCAACGTGTTGCGCCAGCCGCTGTTGGTCGAGGAGACTCAGGTGTCCAACAGCCTGCTATTGACCATCGGAGGGGCCTTCGGCAGCAAGGCGCCCAAGCCCGAGGAGCCGGAACCGTGCGACTGCCCGGAACCGCTGCCGGTGGTCGAGCCACCACCACCACCACCGGTCGAGCCACCGCCCCCGGTCGAGCCGCCGCCGCCACCGCCCGAGCCGGTGCCTGAGCCACCACCGCCGCCGCCAGAGCCGATGCCTGAGCCAGCACCGCCAGCACCACCACCACCCGCACCACCCGCACCACCCGCACCTGAGCCGGAGCCCACGCCATGACGAAGCGCCACGCCTCCACCTTCACTCTAGGTCTTGGCATTCTGGGTCTTGCCGTGCTCTGCAGCGCCTGCGGCGATCACGACAGCACCCAGGAAGCCTATGCAGCTTGCGAAGTCATCCTCGCCGAGCGCGTCAACACGACCGACGGCACGGACGATGAGCTATTTGCCGCTTGCGTGGCCTGCCACGAGAATTGCGGGAACGACTGCACCGAAGAGGGCACGATGCCCCCTGAGTTCGTCTGCCCCGACTAGCCGCTCGAGACAGCCAGCCCCGGCGGCTGGCACCGGAGCGCCATCAGGCTGGCCGCGCTAAGGCCGGTGGCGCCAGGCCGCCAGCCGGCGCCACCCCACCCGTCCGATGACGAAGCTGATGGGCGCCAAGTGCCAGGGGCGCAAGTCGCTGCGCTCGCCACGATACACTGGACGGACCGACACCTCGGCGATACGCAGCCCCGCGCGAGCGACCGTACCGATGAGGTCGTTCGGATAGCCGAACCGTGGCCAGAGGGCGGCCAGATCGAGGCGCCTCAAGGCCTGACCTGAGATGGCCGTGAAGCCGCACTGACTGTCGAGCACCGACACGCCAGCCGCCCAGGAGGTGACCTTCGACAGGACGATGGAGCCAAGCCAACGTGCCTTGGGCATGATCCGCCAAGCGCCTGGATGAGCGAGCCGGTTGCCTTTGACGTAATCTGCCTCACCACGCAAGACCGGATCGATGACCGCACGCAGATCGGCCGGGTGCATCTGCCCGTCGCCAGCCATCACCGCCGCGACTGCAGCGCCCCGGGCGGCGGCGCACTGGTACCCCGCAACGATAGCTGCGCCGACACCCACATTCCGCCCCATTCTCAAAACCACCAACTCCGCCGCGCCGACCGCCGCCTGGGCGCAAGTCAGCGTGTCATCGGTGCTCGCATCGTCGACGACCACCACCAGATCCACGAAGCCGGGCATCGTGCTCACGACCTCACCGATCCACGCCGCCTCGTTCCGAGCTGGCACCACCACCGCGATCAGAGCACCATCGATCATCGCTCGGCCCCATGAGATAAGGGTGACCTGGCCCCCTGATGGCGAAGCACAAAGCCACAACCCTGATCGGCGGCGCGCTCTTGGCAGCCCTGGCCGGCGCCCTTCTCATCTACTGGGTGGTCCGGTTCCCGCCGGACACGACGCCTGAGGGCGCCTACATGCGCATCGCCCACGCCGTCAGTCGCGGGAAACCTGACGATTGCTTCGCTTACCTGGAGGAAGAAGCCCAGCATGGGGCCATCTCCATCGCCGACTACGCCAGCCAGATCAACAAGCGAATCGAGCAAAGCTACCCTGAGCCGGAGCGATCCGAAGCGCTGGCGCGATACGCGGGGATGGCCAGCAGTGAGCGCGGAGCAGGAACCTGGGCCCTTTTGGCCGATCAGCGTGGCTGGATTGGGCGCCTGCGCCGCGATCTCTCGGGGGTCGAAAGCGTCGAAATCGTTGGCGAAAGGGCCACGATCGTCACCAGCAGGGGCACCCGCTACCCCTTTCGACGGCGGCCCAATGGAATCTGGGGACTCACGATCTTCACCGTCGAGCTCACCACTGAATCGGAGCGCTTGGCACGGGACTGGACGTCGATCCAAGCTGCCGCAAAGGACTACCAGAGAGCGGCTGAGCAAGGCGAGCCGCCGAGCCAAACTGACGGTGCTGCGCCCTGACGAGGTGCCAGCCTGGGTGCCGGGCCTTTCTCTCCCTGGTCCTTGGGGACAAGGGCGCCAATAACAGGACCCTGGTCCCAAGATCGTTCCGTCAGAATGGCTGGACGAACAAGCCGCTGCGCCTCTCGGGCGCCCACCGAGTGGTCTTCGCACGACGGGGGCGTAGCCGACGGCCACCGGGGTGTATAGTCCCTGAACAATGACCTCCGAGAACGGTCGCACCACCGACGCTCAGAGCGGCCAGCTCGCGCCCCTGGGAGAGAGCGATCCGTCCGCCGGTGGCCCCCAGTCGGACCCAAAGGAGCAGCGAAGACGACAGGTCATTGCGGTGGGCGGCGGCCGCGGCGGCGTGGGCAAGACGCTGCTGGCGGTCAACCTCGCAGTCTACCTTGCCCAGCTGGGCCGCAACGTCGTGCTCGTCGACGCAGACCCCTACGGCGCCAACCAGCACAGCATGCTCGGCCTGCACCAGCCGCCGATGGCACTACCCGAGCAGCTGCGCGAGGGCACCCCACCCGTGGCCACATCGGTGCCTGGCCTCAAGCTGCTCCCCACGTCCTACGACCGACGGACCATTGCCCCCACCCGTCCGAGCCGCAAATCCCACTGGATGACCCCCATCGATGCCCTCGACGCCGACTACGTCGTGTTGAGCCTCGGTGCCTCCACCCTGCCCCCAACGCTCGATGTGTTCCACGAAGCAGACGTCAACATCTGCGTCGCGGCGCCGACACCGCCAGACATCGAAGCCACCTACCGGTTCTGTCGCGCCCTATTCGGTCGCCGCTTGCGACGCGCACTGATGCGAGAGCAATTTCGCTGGCGGGTGGTGGAGCGAGCGCTCGAGGCCTTGCCTCCCCTCCCCACTCCCCGAGATCTGGTCGCAGAGATCGCCCGCTACGATCGCTCGGTCGCCAACATCGCGGCAGCCGTGTTGCAGCAATTGCGGCCTGGCTTGGTCATCGGCAAGACCCGCCTGAAACGGGATCTCGAGCTGGGACCGGCCATGGCATCGCTGTCTGAGCGCTATCTGGGCGTGGCGCTCGACTACATCGGCTACATCGAGCAAGACGACGCGGTGTGGCTCACCGCCCGACGCCGCCGACCATTGTTGATCGACGCGCCGACCAGCAAGAGCGCCAGGAACATCGAGCGGGTGGCCCGCCGGCTGTTGGCACTGATGGCCCAACCAACCAAGCCCCACGCCGCCGAACCGGTCGATGCCAGCACGCTCAACGCGCCCATGACCCTGTATGACGTGCTCGGGGTCGACCGTAGCGCAACGGACGACGAAATCCGCAGGGCCTACAAGCTCCAGCGGGGGATCTTCCGAGAGGACGCCCTGCCCATCGTGTCGCTAGTGGACGAAACGCGCCTGAGAACAGAGCAGGCCCACATCACCGAGGCCTACGACACGCTCCTCGATCCGTCGCGACGACGGGCCTACGACATGTCCGTGTTCCCGACCAGCGAGCCTGAAGCCATCGATCTGGCTCAGCGCGGACCGAGCGCCACCGAGGCCGAGCTGGCCCAGCTTCAGGCCGAGCTGGCCCGGGAGATCACCGCGGAGACCCAGTTCACCGGCCCCTTGCTGAAGCGAGCCCGAGAGGCCTTGGGGGACGAGATCCCCGACGTCGCGGCGGTGACCAAGATCTCGCCGATGCACCTGCGAGCCCTCGAATCCGAGGCCTTTGATACCCTTCCGGCGACGGTCTACGTGCGCGGCTTCCTGCAACAGGTAGCCAAAGCGCTCAAGCTCGATTCAAACCAGGTGACTAGGACCTACCTCAAGCGTGTGCGAGCCGCTCGCCCGGAGCACGAGTGAGCCCCTCGCGACAGCCCCTGCCATGACCCCTCGCACTTTTACCGCCGCCCTGTCCCTGCTGGCGCTGCTGCCACGACTCTATGTGGCCATCGCATGGTCGCGCGAGCCGGTCTGGGATGGTCACTTCTACGACATCGGCGCCCGCAACATCGCCGCCGGGTTGGGCTATGTCGGAACCAGTGGGGGTGCCTGGTCCCACTACCCGGTGGGCTATTCGGCGCTACTTGCTGGAGCCTATCGGTTGGCAGGCCCTGGCCAATACGTGGGTCCGGTGCTCAATGCGCTCTGCGGCACCCTCCTGGCCGTGCTGACCTATCGACTGACGCGCCACGTCGTCAGTGAGCGACGGGCCCGCATCGCCGGAGTGCTCACTGCGCTCTACCCTGGGTTGATCGTCTATTCGGCGCTGCTGATGACCGAACCGATCGCCGCGCTCGGCTTGGTGGCTGCCGCCCTGGTCGCAGCCCATTACCGCGGCTCGCTCAAGGGAAGCCTCGTGGCCGGCGTGGTGCTGGGGCTGAGTACCCTCGTCAGGCCCCAGAGCATCCTCTGTGCGCCAGCCCTTGGCCTCTTCGCATTGAGTGAGGGTGAGCTGTCGAGGGCGGCCTTGCGGCGCGCCACCCAGTCAGCCGCCGTGGCGTCCTTGACGGCCCTATTGGTGGTCGCCCCGTGGACGATACGCAACTGCAAGGTGATGGATGGCTGTGCCTTCGTCTCGACCAACGCGGGCTGGAACCTGGCCATCGGTGCCTTCCCCCGCGCCACTGGCCGCTTTGCCACCTTACGAGGCAGCGATGGTTGCCAGATCGTGACCGGGCAAGTGCAACAGGACCGTTGTTGGATGCGCATCGGTTGGCATTGGATCGCCCAGGACCCACAGCGGTGGTTGAGCCTGGTACCCAAGAAGCTCGGCTACACCTTGGACCACGAGTCCTACGCCATTGGCTACCTGGGTCGGGCCGATGCGGACACCTGGACCGATGAGCGACAGCACCTCGGACGGGGCGTGCTCAGCTGGACTCATCGCGCGCTGCTGTCCGTCGCAGCCTTCGGCTTGTTGCGGCGCCCGTCGCTCGAGCGCCCCACGACGCTGTGGCCCACCATGCTGCTAGGGCTGCTGGTTTGGTTCGCCGCCACGACGCCAAACCACCCGTTCTGGCTCGTAGCGGTCGCCATCGTAGTCCTTGCAGCGCTGCGCTGGCGAAGCTTGGTCACCACCGGTGTCGCGCTCTTCTACGGGGCTTTTTCGCTGGCCAGCCTGCTGCTCATCCACGCGGTGTTCTTCGGCGAGGACCGGTATCACATCGTCGTCACACCCCTGTTGTGCATGCTCGCAGCCTGCGCTTGGGGCGGGAGCCGGCGGCCAGCAGCTGCCGAAACGCGGTGACACTGCACCGTCAGCCCGGGCTGAGAGCAGCCCGCGCTGACCTGAACCCATGAGGCCGCTACTGGCCCGCTCTGGTGGCGATGGACCACCATGAGCAGAGAGCCCGCTCCGCTACCGTTCCGCGCCCGCCGTGGAGCCTTGGCAGAGCGCATCGCCGCTAGCCACGTTGCTGACCTCGGGATGACGGTGCTCGAACGGAACCTGCGGGTGGGGCACCTAGAAATCGACATCCTTGCCCAGGAGGGTCGCTCGATAGTGGTGGTCGAGGTGCGGTGCCGCGGCGGTGGCTCGTGGCTGCGAGCGCTCGACACGGTTGGCCAGGTGAAGCGCAATCGCCTGCGCCGGGCCGCAGCGATTCTGTGGGCCCGCCATTGGCGCAAGCTGTCAGGGATCGAGCGGGTCCGCTTCGACGTTGCCGCTGTCGAATTGGACGGCCTCGACGCACCTAACGTGGAATACGTTCGCGCCGCCTTCTAACGGCAATCGCAACCGGAGTCTGAAGCGCGTGCCTATTTGTCGCGCAGCTCTTTGAGTCGCTGGACGGCCATGTTGCGACAGGCACGGTCACCGTCGTTCATGCAAATCGCCTTGAGCATGCGCAGCTCACCTTCGCTGGCCCTGCCCGCCACGGCCTTGGCGTAAAGCGCCCGCTTCTGCGCCTTTTCGTCAAACCGCTGGTTCCCGCCGGGGGTGGTGG
>JAUVCD010000821.1 GCA_030590865.1 Myxococcales bacterium
CGGCCGTAGCTGCCACGGATCGATGCCCTGGGAAGGGCTCAACCCGCTCGAGTTCGGAGCGCCCATCATCGTCGAGGCCCGTGCCCAATACGACGCTCGCGAGGGGTTCTTGGACCACGAGTTCCTGAGCCACGGCACCCGAACCGCCTCCTTTGCTGAGCTGGAGACGCCCTCGGACTGCGCCGTACCCGACAGCTTCACGTTCCGGTTCGATCGCCGACTCACGCTCAACGAGGACGCGGAAGAGGCGCGCCAGGCCATCGAAGATCTTCCAGCGGTGGCCGCCGCGCGCAAGGCAGGCCTGACCGTCAACGTACAGGTGCCACGGTACGACAAACCCACCTGGCGGGGCTTCGTGCTCGACAACGAAGCCGTCTACCCGGGCTGGATGACTCCGCCTGAGCACCCGGCCATCGAATGTGCCGTCGATGCCTATGAGCGGGTCGTGAGCCCTGCCATTCCGGAGGCCGAATCGGCCCGCCGGGAGACCAAGCCCGAGCTCGGCGGCGGCCGCAGCCGCACGCCGCGGGTCGACCGCTGGATCTTCTCGACCGACGGCGTGGGCTTCCTGCTCCCGGCAGACGACTGTCCCATCCAGGTACCGGCGAGCAAGCGCTGGGTCACGGCAGGCAAGCTCGTTCACCCCCCCATGTTTGGGTTTGGCCCGGGGGTCGAACAGAACACCCACAAGATCGGCGAATGCGTCGATGCCCGAGAGCTCGAAAGCGTCTGCGCTTTGCTGGCTCGCTTCCCGACGCTCTACGCCCAGAGCAAGGGCTGACCGATCAACCAAACCACTGGAACAGATACAACCGTCCGGCAACGGTCATCTCTCGCTCACGGCGGAGCGATTCGTCTCGTTGAGTGCACCGGCGAAAGCCGCTGCCCTGGGCCAGCCGTTCGATGGTCCGTCGGTGGTGGCGATAGCGACCGGTCCGAGTCAGGACGACATCCTCGTCGGTCGACACCTCGGTGGTGAAGGCAAAACGAGCTCCGCTGGCGCAGCGGCGAGCCACGGCGCTGAATAGATCGGTCAGATCGCCCCAATAGTTGAGCACGTCGGCCGCTACGATGAGGTCGAAGGGCTCGTCGGCAGCCTCGAGATAGGTCACCACGTCAGCGACCTCGAGGACATCATAGCCCCCTGCCCGCTCCGCCTCGGCGACCATCTTCGGGGACAAGTCGACACCAATCAACTGGTCACAGACCGACCTGATGGCCCGCCCCATGAGCCCAGTGCCGCAGCCCAAGTCGAGGGCGCGGGCGAAGTGGAGGGGCCTGGGCCCATGGTCCTCAATCAGCTGTCGCAGCACCTCTGGGGCCCGGTAGCCAAGACCGCCCACCATTCGCTCGTCGTAGTCAGCGGCCCAGCGGTCGAACAATGACGCGACGAAGGCGGCAGGGCAAGCAGCCGTGGTGACCCCAGTGAGCGCCGCCGTCATGTGCTCGGCCACAGCCGAGGCTGGATCGACCTCCGCCAACTGCTGATAAACGGTCAGTGCCTCGTCCCAGGCCGCCTGGCGGTGCAATTCGTTGCCCAGATTGAGGAGCGCTCTGCCATAGCGTGGATCGATGACCAAAGCGCGACGATAGGCTTCGATCGCCTCGGGCGATCGGCCCTGGCGCTGCAACGCAATGCCGAGGTTGTAGAACGCCTCACGAAACTGCGGCGCCCCGTCGATGGCCCGCTGGAACTCACGCTCCGCTTCGAGGTACTGGCATTGGCCCAAATGGGCGACGCCTAAATGGTAGTGGGCCTGAGCAAAGGTTGAGTCCAGCTCGAGGGCGCCGCGGAAGCAAGCCACGGCCTGTTCCTCAGCGCCCTGGGCGCGCAACGCCAGCCCCAAGTTGCTGCGGTAGAGCGGGCTTTCGGGGCTCGACTCGACGGCCCGCTGCAACCATCCCACCGCCGCGTCGTGTTGCCCTCGCTGGTGACAGAGCAGCCCCAACAGGTGGAGGCCCTCGCGATGAGTCGGCTCGTGCTCAAGAATCAATCGATAGCGCTGCTCGGCCTCGTCGAGACGACCATCGGCGTGGAGCGCCTGAGCCTCGGCGAGATCCGCCTGCAGCGGGACTTTCATTCGTCGACCACGCGCTTGCCAAATGGCGCCAAGGCCAAAAAGGCCAGCTTCAAGTGCTGAAAGGCAAAGGGAATGCCGATGATGGTCACCGCCGCCGCCAAGCCCAGAGCAACGTGAGTGAGGAAAATCCACAGGCCAGCCACCAAGAACCAGACCACATTCATCACCGTGCCCAGGCAGCCCGCACCGGCTGCCGTCGAATCAGTCTCAATGCGCCGGCCAAAGGGCAGCAGGCCCAGCTCGGCAAGCTTGAAACACTGAATCCCAAATGGGATCCCGACGACGGTGAGGCACAGAATGATCGCGCCAATGAGGTATTCGAGGCAGATGACGATGCCGCCACCGAAGACAATCCACAGGATGTTGAGCAACAGTCTCACGGCCCTGAGCATTCGCCCTCGGCGGGAGCGACGCAAGTGACCTGTGACGGCACTGACGCAACGGGAGCGCCCGCTTGACGTACACGCGGTGGAGGCGCGCAGCGCTGAACAAGGCGCCAGGCGGGTGCCCAGGCTTGCGGGGACTGGTTCCTGCACGCCATGTGAATTCCGCGCCAAGCTCACATCACCGCTTCATAGCCCTGATAGGTTTGCTTCACTCTGCGGCCGAGCGACAGGTGCAGGAGCGCATTAGCTACCTGTGGGTAGCCCAAACCGGTGGCCTGGCAGAGAGCATCGGGATGCCAAGCGCCGCGGCTGCCCATTGTGGCGAGCAGCTGGACCGCCTCGGGTGGTAGCCCGGGAGCGCCGGCCTCTTGGTCTCCCGCATCGCCAGCGTCGTCGCCCTCGCCCAAGGCCGCCTCGAGCCATGACCCACGTTGGGTCATGGGTGTGCCGACCGATACTCGCTGCTGGCCCATGGGCTCGCCTGCCTCGTCGTAGAACCGCAGCTCCGCGTCAGCGTCGCCCTCGACCCGCAGCTGGCCCGCGTGAAGCTGACCATGGTGGGTGGTGCAGAGGACACAGCAATTGCTCCGAGCATGGGTCCCGCCCGCCCTCTGGTGCTCGATGTGATGCACGTCCACGTAGCGGCGCCGCCCACAGCCCGGGACCCGGCAGCGGTCGCGGTCTCGCAGCCGCACCGCTCGCTTCACCTGGGTCGGAAGCGGGCCACCCCGTTTCACGACCCGCCCTTCGGTGCGCAAGTCCCGCACCGTGGCCCCACACCCAAGAGCCGCTGCTGCCCCGTCCCCCACCTCGATGGAGCCCCGGCCCGTGTCCACCTCAGTGCGCCCGCAGGTTCGGCACTCGTAGAGCACCACGTTTCGCCTCGGGTCGCTGCACTCGCCCTCCTCGTGCTCCTCCTGTCGGGTCAAGGCGTCTCGAGCCACTGCCTCGAGAGCTTCGGCGTCGGTCAGCAGGTTGTTGCCCTCGGCGGCCCGCCGTGCTCCTTCCATAGCTCGCTCGAGCAGCGCCCAGGCTTCAGCGCTCATCCTCAGCTGCACGTCCACCGTGTCCGGGTCGGTCCAGCTGACTCGCCCTTGCGCCCGGCCGTCGTCCTCGGTGCGGGCCTCGCTTCCG
>JAUVCD010001092.1 GCA_030590865.1 Myxococcales bacterium
GTCTTCGACCACCACCGTCACCTCGTGGCCGATACTATGAGCAGACCTGTAGATCGCGCGAAAACCCTCTTGCACAGGTCGTCCCTCCGAGTTGAGAGCGCCCCTACCGTCTTCAAGGCAGGGGGACTACCGAGCTACGAACGGTAGCCACCCCGGGGCGTGGGAGTACAATCGCAGGCTGTGACCCTCCAGGCACCGAGTGGCAGCCTCGAACGCTCGCTAGTCATCGCGGCTCTGGCCTCCCTGCTGGCCTGCGCCGAGCCGTCACCTCGCAACCCCGCCCGCGGCCAGGCAACCCCACCGCTGCAACCGAGCTCCACGGCGGGGTTGCCTCACGAGTTGTCATCGCCTTTCCCAAGCGGGACATCGAGCGGTCTGCCGGTCACGACACCGACGTCGTCAGCTGCGTCGCTGCCGCCGCGGCGCAGCACCATGAGCCCGAGTTGCGCGCCTGCTCAGCTGTCGCCGGTGCCGCCCAAGCCGGCGGCGCGGACCGTGGTGGGTCTGGCACAGCTCTTCGACGATCCCGAGGCAACCTGGGCGGACATCCAACGCGATTTCGGCGCGGGCAGGCCGTCGAAGCACACCTCGGAAAGCCGCGATCTACTGCAGCCCATCGTGGGCACCTCCTGGGCTTCGGTTGCCTATCGGCACGTGCAGAATCACGAGTATCTGACCACGCTGGAGATTGCCTTTCCCAAGAAGACACGACCGACGGCCGGCGAGCTGGCGCGTAAGCTGGGGCTGTTGTCCCAGCTGTCGCGTCAGCCCATCCGCAGCGCCTGTTCCCATCAGCCATGCCCTTCGGTCATCGTCTATCGTGGTCCGGTGATGACCAGCCAGCGGGTGATCTTCAGCTTGGAGAGCGCCGCCCGCGCTGCGCTAGGTCAGCGTCGCGCCGCCAGCTTTGGGGTGACCAAGCTCCACTTCGACAACGTGCGCGGGGGCTGCCGCAGCGGAGCGGCCCTCAGCGAACCTGTCGCCCTGGTCACGCCGAGCGCCGGACGGCCGCAGCAGCTGGTTGCGGCCATGCTGGCGGTCGCCGTCGAGCTGAAGAACAACGCCCATGACGAGCAGCTCATCAAGGCCGCGCTCGACGACTTTGGACAGGTGCAGATTCGTCACAATTCCATGAGTCGCTTCACCTGGGTGCGGCTCTTCCCCGACAAGAAGTCGCCCATTGAGCCAATCTGTTTCGAGGGCTTCCGCTACGTGACGGCGAAGGCGCGGATGTGTCAGATCGTTAGCCACCAGCGCCACCTCTACGAGACTGACGGCAATGCGACGCACCGCATTTTCTTGATGGTCCAGCTCGCGGGCCCCTACGGCAAGCCGCCGGACCACATCACCCACACCGAGCTGACGCGCATGCCCCGAGGCTGGAAAGACATGGTGTTCTGAGATCCGAGGCGATAACGGGCACTCGCTCTACACATTGAAGTTCCCCCGACTATGCGCAGCTCAGCATAGTCGGCGGAACTTCATCGCTCCGGACACACACAGTCCGCGTGTGCGGCAGGGTGCGTCGCACGGAGCGGGCTCGGACGTTGCTTCGACGGAGGCGGCGGGGGCCTTCGTAGGCGGTGCGTCGACGCCGACCGCCGCGGGGGCGCTGCACCCCATCACCAACACGAACGACGTCAGCCATGCTCGAGCCATCTCAGTGACGTGCCCCCAGTCTTCGTACCAGTCAATGAGTTAGGCCAATCGATGTGACCTGTCTCGCAGCGACCTCCCCCCATTTTCGCATATCAAGCGATTATGGCAATTCT
>JAUVCD010000909.1 GCA_030590865.1 Myxococcales bacterium
CCCGACTGCGCGGTCAACTTCGATGCCTGCGCGGCGACCATCGCCAGCAACGTCCTCTGCGAGCTTTCCACCGGCACCGGTGGCTCCGGCGGGACCGGAGGCAGCGGCGCCGGCGGCGGCGGCGGCAGCGAGCTCCCCACCGACTGCAGCCACGACCCATGCGTCGCTGGTGACAAGCTCGAGTACAGCTGCGACACCTGCGTCAGCCTGGTTTGCGACGAAGACTCCTACTGCTGCGACGAAGAGTGGGACTCGTACTGCCTCGACACGGCACAGACCATCTCCGAGTGCGGGTGCTGAATGTTGGCGCTGCCATCTCGCACCACAAGGGGTAAGCTGACACTCATCGGAATGTTGCCCAAGAGCTCGAAGGATCGACGGGCCACCGCTGGCCTCTTGATGGTCTGCAGCGCGACCCTGCTGTTGGCCTATGGCTGCGGGCCGACCGAAGAAACGGTCGAGGGATCGCTCTGCGCGCCAGGTGAGAACATTTTCTGCCGCTGCGAAGGCGGCGACCCAGGAACCAAAGAGTGCCTGTCGAGCGGCGAAGAGTTCGGCGAGTGTGGGCCTTGCGAACCACGACCCAACACGAGCGGGACGGGCGGCCAGACCTCATCATCCGGCACGGGCCTAACCGGAACCGGCGGCGGGACCGGCCTCGGCGGTAGCGGCGCGGGCGGCGAAGGTGGCAGCACCACGCCTGGTGACCAGCCGCTGCTTGCCTTCTGCGAGCAGGACGGAGACTGCCAGACAGCCCTGTGTCGTTTCCACTTCTGCACCAAGCCGTGCAACCTGGTATCCGATTGTCCCTACCCCGACTCGGAATGTGTCGATCTGACCTGGGCCGGAATCACCATGTGCATTCCGACCTGCGACACGGCGGTGGATTGCAGCCCCTACCAGGCCCCACCGAGCATGTGCGGCTACACCAAGGCCGTCGACAACTGGGACGTCACGGTCTGCGCCGACTGGGGGGATCAGCACGCCTTGATGCCCTTCAGCACCGATTGCCAGCCCTTCGATCACCCGGCATGCAACCTGGGCTACCAGCAAAAAGAGCTAGTGTGCCCGGCCCAGGGGATCTGCACGAAAGGCTGTTTCCTCGACAGCGACTGCCCACCGGGCACCAGTTGTAGCGCCCAAGGATCACTGGGCAACTGCCAGTAGGGCAACTGCCAGTAGGGCCGCAACAAACCGGGCCCCACCGAACACGCGGCTACTGCTGCGGGTAGCCGCCAGGACCGGGAACCGGCGGCCCGCCGGGGGCAGGCGGTCCGCCAGGGCCGGGATGCCCGGCGGGAACGAAGCCACCAGGCGTGGGTACCGGACCCCGTCGCCCACCACCACCACCACCACCGCGGCGACGACGCCCGCCGCCACCGCGGAAGACCTGGACGACCAGCAGAATGAGGACCACCCCGCCGAAGGTCAGCCCACCGATGAGTAGGTAGTTGAGCGGCTTCTTCTGGGCCGGCAAGGTGAGGATCTTGTCCGCCGTGATGGCACTGGTTCGATAGGCTCGAGTGTCGACGACGACCAAGCGGGCGGTCATCTTCTTGGCCTTGCCCGCCAGGAACTTGGTGTTATCCGGGACGTCGAACTCGACGAAGGTGTCCCCCGAATTGGTCGCTTTGCCGACCATCTTCGTGGCCATCAGCTTCTTCTGCGCCTTCTTCGCCTCCTCGACAGAGCGGCCCTTGAGCGACGCCGGCGCAGGCTGATTCTTGGGAATCATGTACAGCTGGGCGCGCTTGTAGTCCGAGCCCCAGCAGAAATTCCCGAAGACCTTGAGGGTCCCGCCTGGATAGATCTTGTCCTTCTTGGCAGCCGCGAGGGTCTCAGGCACATCGATGTCGAGCGGCCAGGTGCTAGGATCGATGCCCACCGGCACGTTGACGAAGTTGTCACCGCCAACGGCCGGGTTGGTGTTCTTGAACACCAGCTTGAAGGTCTGGCCGATCGTGGGCGCGACGCAGGGCACCCGCCAGCCGATGATGTACATCTGGTCGAAGCGCTTGCGGACTGACGCCACGATCTTGGCCGCCCGGCCACTCTGACCTCCCCGGACGATGCTGTGGAAGCCACCGATCTCGGGGTTCGCCAGATTCTCCATGAACTGGCGGGCATTCTGAAAGAACTCCTCCATCTGCTTGGAAGGAAACCAGATGGAGATGATCGGCACCGGCGCCTTGGGCAGGGTGGCGTTGTCGTCAGGAAATCGTCCCTTGGTCAGGTATTCCTTGAGCAGCAGAGCGCTCTGGGCGGGCGAGCCGGTATCGGCCCCGGACACGCCGTTGGACAGCACCACCATGGCCTGGTGCATCGGCACCTCGACATCGGTGCCCACGTTGCCCAGGTCACCAAAACCATCGGAGGCGGCCTGCTTGATGATGTTGAACAGCGGCCGGGTGCGACCCACCTTGGGATAGGTCCGGGTGACACCGTTGACGAAAGCGGCCGCCGCGGCCTTCTTGGAGAGCCAGTGGCTGTCCTGGGCCAAGGTGCGGTCGTTGAAGAACATCACGTCCACGATGTCGTTCGGACCCATCTTGTTGATGAACTCGAGGGCGACGCGCTTGGCCTCCGGGAACCTACTCCCCATGCTGGAGGCGGCATCCACGATGATCAGCCAGGCGGTGCCGACGCCCTCTTTGGTCTTGCTCTCACCCCAGCGATCGATGGACTCCACCGTGGCTGGCATGTCTTTGCCATCCACGGTGACCGTGAAAATCGCGTTGTCCTTCGGGAACTTGAAGGGTGAGTAGAGCGACTCCTTTCGCTCCAGCTCGTTGGCAACGCAATCCATGTTGGCGTTGCCGGTTTGGTAGGCGCATTTGGACGTGATGTCGCCCATCCGCTTGTGCTGCACCAACTCGATGACCGTGGTCAGGATGGGCGCCCCGTCGACCACGCTGGCGCGCGGGTCGATACGAAGAATCTTCGCTCGAGGAGCGGCCCCAGCGGGAGTAACCGCCAGCAAGACGGCGATCAGCACAACGACCGTGGACAATAGTCCGAAACGTGTAGATCTCGG
>JAUVCD010000936.1 GCA_030590865.1 Myxococcales bacterium
GAGCGCGGGTCGTCGACTTGATGGACCAGTAGATGAGGTCGAGCCCAAGCCCCTCGGCAATGGCCGTAGCCAGCAACGTCTTGCCCGTACCTGGCTCGCCCTTGACGAGCAAAGGGCGCTCGAGGGCCAGGGCACAGTTGACCGCCGCCTCGAGCGGCCGATCGGTCAGGTAGCTCGCCGTTCCGTTGAAGCGCTGAAACTCCGCCATGGCGGTCAGCTGTAGCACAAGACGGGCCCCAGGCTAGGAGCCTATACCGCGGCAACCGGCCGAGGCCGCCCTAGAGAGGCCAGACTGACGACGTCGCCTCACCGGCCGGGGGCCGATGAGGCTGTCGCAGGGAACGCGCCGCAGAAGCGCTGAGGGGCCGAGTGAGGCTCAGCCAGCGTGGATGGCTACCGACTTGGCGGCATCCACAACCACGTTGCCACCGGCCTCGACGCCGAAGGTGTAGGTCTTGGAGTTCGGGGCCGCCTCGTTCTCGGTCCAGTCACTGGGCATCGAGCTGGGACCGGTGACCTCGCCATCCTGGCAGGTGGCCTGGATGCTGCCGTTGGCGCCAGCAGGGACAGACACGGTGAGATCGCCGAGGTTGCCGTTGGACCGGATCTGGCCAGCCTGATCGCTCCAGGCGGCCACGCCGACCGAAACGTCGAAGTCCCCTAGGATATCGAGCTTACCCGCCGCCCCAGTGATGTCGAGATCCCCGGCGCCGTCGTTGTGGACGGTGGTGAATGCCGGTGTGCCGCCACTCAGATCGGCGGTCAGGAAACCGTTGCCGACGTCGATGTTGACGCCCCCGGTGTATCCATCAGGCAGCGTGATGTCCATGTCGGCGCCCAGGCCGTTGCTGGAATCACCTGCACGGCTCACCTGGATGAGGATGCGCCCTTGGTCATCGGTCTGGAGAACCAGATCCTCGTCCATGTCCTTCACGGCATCATCCTCGAACGAGTGACCGCGCATGCTGAAGGGCTGGAAGGTGACCGTCACCTGATCGGCAGCTCCGCCACGATGGACGTCGATGTTACCGTTGATCCCCTTGACGACGATCTCGTCACCCTGGTTGTAGGCCAGCTGGGCACTCTGCGTAGCACCCTCGAACCTGACGAGGCTCTCGCATACCGTCTCTGGGTTCCCTTCTGCGTCCGTACTCTGATAGCACTCGCAGCCGGTGCCTAAGACCATCCCGTAGGCTAGCACCGCGGTGACTGAGGCCAATCGGAGGAACTTGTTCATGGGGTGTGCTCCTGGTTCGAGAAGATAATCCGTGGATCCTAGTCCGTGTTACGGCAGAAACACCCTGATGCTACCCAGAAAGATCGTCGAGAGCCGAAGAGGGCACGGGTCTGACGGACAGCGGAGAAGCATCGAAGGGCGTTTTTCCTCTTGTCTCGAGCGCCACAACGCGCCCAGACAGCGGGATTCTAGCATGATCCTCACGACCAAGGAGCCCACAGCATGACAGCGGCAACCAGCGCCAGCCACACCAATGACCTGATCGAGCAGAAGCTCGAACAGTTGCCGGCGATACTGAACGAGAAGGCGATCGATGTCTGGCTCGTCTTCGTGCGCGAATCGGAGACGCTGCACGACCCGACGCTGGACACGCTGGTCGGTGCCAACGTCACGTGGCAATCAGCGTTCCTCTTCAACACCAAAGGCCAGCGGATCGCCATCGTGGGCAGCCTGGACGTAGCCCGCATCGAACGAACGGGTCATTTCACCCAAGTCATCGGCTATGGCGAGGGCATTGGCAACGATCTGCGACGCATCCTCGGCGATCTGGATCCCCCATCCTTGGCCCTCAACTACAGCACCGAGACCGAACTAGCCGACGGACTCACCCACGGCATGTATCTCCTGCTTCAGCGGCTCCTTGAGGGCACCCCCTATGTGGCTCGGGCCGTCTCCTCCCAACCGATCGTCGCAGCTCTGCGGGGGCGCAAGTCGGCGTTCGAGATCGCTCAGATCCGCACAGCGTGCACCATCACCCAAGAGATCTTCGATGCCGTGACCCCCAAGCTCGCCGTCGGCCTCACCGAGCAAGACGTCGCTCAGCTGCTCCGAGCGGAAATGGATGCTCGCAAGCTGCCACCGGCGTGGGACCCAAACCACTGCCCAGCCGTATTCACCGGGCCTGACTCGGCGGGCGCTCATGCCGACCCCACCGACACCCCCATCGAGCCAGGCCACGTGATGAACGTGGACATGGGCGTCAAGGTGGGCGGCTACTGCTCTGACATGCAGCGCACCTGGTACTTTCTGAAGCCTGGCGAGACGAGTGCTCCCGCGGCGGTCGTCCGGGGCTTCGAGACCATCGTCGAGGCCATCGAGGCCGCCGGCCGAATGCTGAAGCCTGGCGTCCTGGGCCACGAAATAGATGCCGTGGCGCGAGGCCTCATCACCGGCAAGGGCTACCCAGAGTACAACCACGGGCTCGGTCACCAAGTGGGGCAGGCTGCCCATGACGGCATCGGTCTGCTGTGCCCCCAATGGGAGCGCTACGGCGAGCGGGCCCTCTTGCCCGTCGAGGTCGGTCAGGTCTACACGATCGAGCCACGACTACCCATCGAGGGTCACGGTATCGCCACCATGGAGGAGATCGTGGTGGTCACCGACCGGGGCTGTGAGTACCTGTCCGAGCCTCAGAAGGAGATCTACCTGGTCCCCGAGCTAGTGTCCTGAGTCCGCAATTCGCTTCAGAACCACCAGCCCGCAAACGGGCGAAGGCTGGTGGTTCTTTCGCGATTGCGGACCTATTGCCTGCAGGAACTGCTGTGTTGCCCGTTGTCTCCGGCTCCGATCACTTGCAAGGTCGGCAATCGAAGGATGACGATTGGGCTGCCAAATCTGTGGCCCCAC
>JAUVCD010001085.1 GCA_030590865.1 Myxococcales bacterium
GCGCCCGGGCGGCAGCCCTCAGCGGCCTTCGACGTGGCCTTGAAGCCGATGACCTGCTGGCTCTGGGGGCCCTCGCCGGATGCTGGGGACGCCCGCACCGCTGGGTTCCAGAACGGGACCAGCTCGTGGCGCTCACGCTCGCTCGGGGACCTCCAACGAATTTGGGACGCGGTCAGGACCCACCCAGCGTGTGACCTCCGCTGGATTGATGGAGATCCCGAATGACACCCCGCAGGGTGCCCCAGATTGCGTCCGCCACCGCTCTGTTCCGCTTCAGCGTCGTGTCCGAGGTTCGGGTGCGTGTCGCCCGGGGACAGGTGCGCGCCGAGGCGGTGCGCCTGACAGCCCGTCAGCTCCATATCGGGCCGAATGGTCAGGCCCGTATCGTGGGGCTTCGTTCCATCTACCGCTGGCTCGCGGCCTACGACGCAAGGGGCATCGCTGGGCTCGAGACCAAGGCGCGCACCCTCGCCACCGATGGGGTGCTCGACCCCGCGCTCGTCACCTTCGTCATCGACCAGAAGGCCGATGACCCTCGCGCCAGCGTGCCCGAGTTGCTCCGACGGGCGGTCGTCGTGGGCTTGCTCGACGGTGCTGACGACGTCGACAGAACCACCGTCTGGAGGATGCTCAAGCGTCGAGCCATCGACACCCGACGCCAGCGGCCCAAAGCCCAGGACCAGCGCAGGTTCGCACATGCCCATCGACTGCAGCTCGTGCTCTGCGATGGCAAGCAGTTCCGAGCGGGGCCCACCAGGGCAAAGCGAGTCGTCCTCTTCTTCATCGACGACGCCACCCGCTACATCCCTGAGGTCGTCGTCGGCTCTACCGAGACCTCCGAGCTCTTCCTTCGCGGACTGCATCGACTGCTCAGAGCGGTGGGGCGCATCGACGGCATCTACGTCGACCACGGCTCCGGGTTCATCGCACACGACTCCAGAAACGTCATCGCTAACCTGGGCTTCGCCCACATCCTTGGGCTCGAAGGGTATCCGCAAGCTCGAGGGAAGATCGAGCGCTTCAACCTCACTGCACAAGAAGACCTACTCCGTCACCTCGACAGCGACGACGTAGATCCCGACTACACCGCCCTTGAGCTGCGGATCTCCCACTACCTCCGCACCGACTACAACGTCCGGTCCCATGAAGCCTTGAAGAAGGAAGAGACCCCGCGCTCGCGGTTCCTCGCTGACCCCCGCCCGATCGAGCCCTACGCCGATGGTGACGCCCTACGTCAGCAGTTCTTCGTCACCGAGGAGCGCACAGTCACCAACGACCACGTGATCTCCATCGATAGCCGACAGTGGGAGGTTCCACGCGGACTTGCCCGTCAGAAAATCGTGGTTCGTCGCGATGTCTTCGACCCTCTCCACCTGCTGCTCGAGCACGGGGACCGGACGCTTCGACTCCGCGAGGTCGATCTGGTGGCCAACGCCAAGGCTCTGCGGGGACGAGCGGTCCCCGACAAACCAGTTGTTCCCCCAACCTCGAAGGGCGCTGCCCTGACATCCTCAGAGGCCGCTCTCGCTCCAATCACCCAACCCGACGGCGGCTTCGCCGTCACCCCCAAGGAGGACTGACCGATGGATTTCAATGCCCACTTCGGATTCCGAAAGACCCCGTTCACCCGAGAAGTCGCGGTGAGTGAGATGTTCACCCACCCTCAACACGATTCGGTGCTCGCCAGCCTCATCCGGGCCGTTCAGCAGCGCATGTCGGCTGGGCTCGAAGCGCCAGCAGGCTTCGGCAAGACCGCCATGATTCGGGCTCTGCAAGAAGCCCTGTCCGATGTCCGCTACCACGTGCACTACGTCAAGGTCACCGGCCT
>JAUVCD010000069.1 GCA_030590865.1 Myxococcales bacterium
CGGGTTGCCAGGGAGCCCTCACGCTCCCGTCCTTGCTGCGAGCTGCCACGCTTCATGGCCTGGCGCAACACTCGCTCGTAGCTGAGCTCGTCGAGCTCGCCCCCTTGTCCCGCAGCCCGCTTCAGCGCCTCGGCGAGCTCGGCCAGCGGATCGTGCCCCTCGTCGTCCAGGGCGACACGTAACGCCTCGGCCTGGTCGCGCTCGGCCGCTCCGACCGACGCCCCCAGCGGCACGCCGGTAGCCAAGGAGATCAGGCTCTCGTGGTCAACCGCTGACAAGTCACGGGCCCCGACCCTTCCCCCGGCTGACCGATGCGCGAGACGCAGTGCCTCCGCTAGCTCGGCCAAGGGGTCGGTCCGGTGACCTTCGAGGGCATCACGCAACGCTGTGGCGCGCTCCTGCTCTCGGTCGGAGATGCTCGCCGCTTCCTCGCCCAGCGTCAGGGCAATCAGCACCTCGTGATCCGCCGAGTCGATGGCAGCAGAGCCATCCCGGCTCTCGCTCTCCCCGCTCTGGTGGACCGCCGCAAGGGCTTGCACCGTTGCCTCCAGATCGCGACCGTCGACCCCTGAACAGGCCCCGTCTTCCGAAGGCTGCACAAGCCCGAGCGAGCGCTTGTCACCACCTGGATCCTTGCCGGTCATGCCGTGGCCTCCTCGGCATGCACAGCCTTACGCAGCGCATTGAGCGCGCGGTGGAGCACCACATCGAAAGTCGGCACGGTAACGCCGAGCTCAGCCGCCGCCTCGTCCCGCGACAGCTCCTGCAGGACCCGCAACCGAATCGCCTTGGCATAGCGTTGATTGATGGCACCGAGGGCCTGCTCGAGCCGCTTCCGGGCCGCCGCCCGGTCCCGCTTCTCACAGAGTTTGACGTCCACGCCTTCCTGCAAATCCTTCTGCGCCTCGTCTACTGCGCGGCTCAGATCCGCAGGCTCGAAGAGGGTCTCCCGTTTCCGTGACCGCAGCGCATCGAGGGCGATTCGCATCGCCACCACCCGCAACCAGGGGTAGACGCCGCAGCCACGCCACTCGAACTGGTGGAACCGCTCGAGCACCCGCATATAGGTATCAGCCAAGGCATCTTGAGCAGCCGCTTCACTGCCGAGCCTGGGCAGCAGCACGGTCCGATAGAGCAGCGGACCGTGTTTGCGCAGAATTTCTGCCAGCGCCTGGCGGTCACCGGCTTTGGCCTGCTCGCACCAGAGCCGCTCCTGCTCTCGCTCCGCAGCCAGCTCGGCCTCGTCACGAGACGGCGCCGCCACCGGAACGTCCGCCAGCTTGCCTCGCTTGACAGGCCCGCTTTGCTTGGCAGGCCGAGCCTTCTCCGAATTGGCCACGAGCCGCAAGATAGCGCTGCCGCGCCGGGAGGACATCCTGCTTTTACCCTCGCGGCCTTTCCCAGGGGCTAGCCTGGTCGCCGCGGCGGGCCGCGGGCCGCGGGCCCAGGATACCGGAGCGCTCAGACACGGTGCCGCCAGGCCATCACCTCGTCGTGATGCTCCCCGTTGCGGGCCCCACCACGGGTGGACCTCGATCGACAGCACTGCGCTCATGCCAGCCTAACGTCAGCCGGCGGCAGAATCTTACGCAACAGGTGTTCATCCGTGGCCAGTTTGCAGCCACGAAAGAAGGCGCACGCCCCCCGGCGCAGGCCCGAGAAGCCCGGCGTATTTGACAGGCAATGTGAACAATTTCAGGGCCTTCGCCCACCCATGGGAACCGTCGCACCAGCGCGCCGCCCCGAGCCCTCGACCAGATCTCGCCCGACGGAGCGCTGTGAGACACTAGAAGTCCAAGCTCTCGAGCGATGGCGCAGTCTTGATTGCCTTGCGGATCCCGAGCCCTAGCGCCGATGCGCCGAGCTTGATGAAAGTAGACACGGTCACGCAGTGGATCTGGTCCACCTGGCCGGCCACCGCGCTCAACCGCTGCCGCCAGGCTTCGAAGGCTTTGACCGTGTAGTTCTCCATCATTCGACAGTCCCAAACGATGGTCACAGGCTCGGCGCAGGCTTGGATCTCAGCTCTCATCGCGTCGCCGCCCCGCACCGCCTCCTCGGTGTTCAGGCAACCGTTGAACTCGATCAAAAGGCAACGGCGCCCCTTGATCGAGGTCCAATGCACCCTCACCACTCGCTCCCCCACGGGGCAATCATATCACCCCAGCCCCCCCCCGGCGAAGCCCAGCCAGGCTCTCGCGCCGCCAAGGCTCCGGTTGGCGGCAAGCTCATGCCCCTGGCCCTTGCACCGGCCGCCTGCCACCGCCAAAGTGCACCTGTGACCTCTCCTCCCGACACCGTCGCTTGCGCCCACTGTGGCGCCCTGAACGGTGGTGATTTCGGGCGCTGCATCCGCTGCAACCAACCACTGCAAGGTGCGACGCCAGCGGCGAAGGCAACCCGACGCATCCCAGTGCGGCGCCCCCGCCCGGTCCCTCTGCAGGAGTCACCTGACCGTCTGTTTGGCCGCTTTGCGGCGACCGAGTTGCCGGCCGCCAAGCTGCTCGTGGCCCTCAATGCGGTCGTCTTCACGGCCCACCTGTTGACCGCTTGGGGGCGCGACCCGTCGATCGGTGTGCTGCTCAGCGGCGGTGATCTCCTCGATGCCTTCCGCTTTGGCGCCTTGCCCATCGGCAAGCTCTCAGGGGTGGCCCCGCTGAACGAATACGTGTTGCGCGCCGAACCTTGGCGCCTCTTGTCCGCCTGTTTCGTCCACTATGGCGCGATCCACTTTGGGATGAACATGCTCGGTCTGGTCTATCTGGCGCGACTGGCCGAGCCCGCCGTTGGGTCCATCCGCTTCATCATTCTTTACGTGCTCACCGGCCTATTCGGCTTCGCCTCCAGCGTCGGCTGGTTCGTCATTTCGCCCAATGCCGTGTGGACCGCCGGCGCCAGCGGCGCAGTCTTCGGCATCATGGGCATGGTGCTCGGCTTTCTGTGGCGCCGCCGTGACCCTCGCTGGAAGGCCTGGCTGATGCAGGCGGTCGTCTACAGCCTGGGCTTCACGCTGCTGCTCCCTTCGGTGAACCACTCGGCTCACATCGGCGGTCTCCTCAGCGGCGTCGTCATCGGCGCGCTGTTCGCCAGAGGCGCCCCCCAAGCAGCACGGTCGTGGCAGCGGTGGCTAGCCTGGCTCTGCGTGCTCGCCTGTGTGGCCGCGTTGACGCTGGTCCACTCCTCCCCCTACCTCCCCATCTTCGAGGCCGCACTCCAGAACGCCCGTTAGCCGTCGTCCACGAGCCCCCTTCCCCCACGCGCACGCCACCCCCGCTCGCCCCCGCTTCCCTCACCCTTCCGAGCCCGACCTAGACCAAACGATCGGGCTCGGAACGGGCTCGGCGGCGCGCTCGGGTGCGTGCGCGGGGAGGAAGCGGAAGCGACAACCCGAGCCCGCCCTCCCCCAGAGCGATCGGCCAGCCGCTACACTCGTCCGATCGTCGAGAAGCCCGCATAGCGGCGCATCGACACATTCATCAGCAAGGCGATGGCCAGGCACACGGTGGTGACGCTCGAACCGCCGTAGGAGAAGAGCGGCAAGGTCATCCCGACCACCGGCAACATCCCGCTCGCCATGCCCATGTTGATGATGGTGTGCCAGAAGATGAGCGCACCGCAGCCTACCGCCACGACGGCGCCAAACCGATCCCGAGCCAGCGACGCGATCCGGATGGACCAGACCACTAGAAACCCGTAGAGCCCAAGCAGCACGAGGGTGCCCAGAAAGCCCCACTCTTCTGCAAAGACCGGATAGGGAAAGTCGGTGTACTGGTCAGGCAAGAACCGATACTGATTCTGCATCCCTTCCATGAACCCCTGACCCAGCAAGCCACCGTTACCGATGGCGACGCGCGCGTGATAGGCGTGGAAACCCGTGCCAGACAGGTCAGCCTCTGGATCGAGAAAGGAGTACACCCGAGCCCGCTGGTACGGCAACGCGTACTGCCAGAGCATCGCCCCCACCAGCGGCGCGACGGCCAGAAAGGACAACACGCTGCGGCCTTTGACCCGCGTGATGGCCGCGATGGACAGGAAGATGAGCACCAATACCAGGGAGGTGCCCAGATCGGGCTGCCGGGCAATGAGCAAGGTCGGCACCAAGGTGAGCACCGCAGGGATCGCCAGATCTCGCAGGTTACGCTCCTCGTTGCGCGGATCGTCGTGCAGATATTTGGCCAGCGCGATGATCAGGCACAGCTTCATGAACTCGCTGGGCTGGAAGGTGAAGGAGCCGATGTTGATCCACCGGGCGGCACCGCGCACGTCACGAGCCAGGACGAACACCAGGATCAGGCTCGACACTCCGAGCGTGTAAATGAGGTAGCCAAAGCGCTCGATGTGTCGGTAGTCCACCGCGGCCACCAGAGCACCAGCGACACCGCCGATGGCGAGCCAGTAGACCTGGTTGATGTAGAACTCGCTCAACCTGCTCCGCGCCGTTCCAAAGTAGACGCTGGTGGCGCTATAGAGATTGACCACGCCGAGCACTGCGATCAGCGCCACGCAGATGAACAGGGGCCAGTCGATGTGGTCCCGAGCCCGAGCGGAGAGCGGTTTTCCGAGCATCATGGGCGGCTCCCCTCGCGATTGAGGGGCGATTTGCGCGGCGCATCTCGAATCTGCTGGTAGGCTCGAATGATCTCGAAGGCGACCGGCGCGGCGTGCTTGCCGCCCGCACCGCCGTGCTCGATCATCACGACCACCGCTACCTCAGCGATGGTCGACGGCGCATAGCCGGCGAACCAGGCATGGTCGCGGTTGAAGTACCAAACGTTGTCCAGCTCCTTGCTCTTGGCCCGGCGGTGGGACACCTGGGCCGAGCCTGTCTTGCCCGCCACATCCACGCCTGCCAAGCGGGCCCGGTGAGCGGTGCCACCCGCCTCGTTCACACCACCCCAGAGCGCCCGTTTGATGATCTTTTGGTGCGCCGAATCCAGCTTGAGCCGCCGACGCACCCGGGGCGTAAACTCTTGCACCACCTGCCCGCCAGCGGTCTCCACAGCCCGCACGATCTGAGGCTGGTAGAGCGTGCCACCGTTGGCCAACGCCCCGTAGGCCAGCGCCAACTGCAAGACGCTCACGGTGGTAGCGCCCTGCCCCAAGGCAGCGTTCAAGGTGAATCCGAGCCGGAACTGCCCCTTGTTGCGCAGCGCCATCCAGGCCCGAGTGGGCATCCGGCCGCTCGTCTCGGCGTTGATACCTAGACCCGTCTTCTTGCCGAGACCGAAGCGCATGCCCATCTCGGCGATCATGTCCATGGTGACCCCCGACTCGCTGACCAGCCGATAGAAATAGACGTTGCACGACTCGGCAATGGCCTTGTGCAGATCCGTCACGCCATGGGCTTGGGTGCACCGGAAAATGCGCCGTCCAAAGCGCAGGGAGCCCCGGCAACTCACCGTGCGCCGGGGGTCGATCAGCCCCTTGTCGAGCGCCGCCAGGGCCGTGAAGGGTTTGAAGGTCGACCCAGGTGGGTAGGCGCCGCTCACCGTCTTGTCGATCGCCGGCTTGAGGGGATCGGAGAACAGGCGCCGGAAGGCGTCACGAATGACCTTCTTCCCGCTGCCGCCGGACAGCTGGTTGGGGTCGTAGCTCGGCTTGCTCACCAACCCGAGGATGCGACCATTGCGCACGTCGATCAGGGCGGCGCCACCGGCCAGCTCACCACGCATGGCTTTCACCATCGCCTGCTGGATCTTGCCATCGATCGTGAGTCGCAGATCCCGACCGGGGATCGGGTCAATCCGCCGGGGCTCTTCGATGATCCCCTCCCGCGGCTTACGGCGCACCCCGCGGCGGTCGACGATGCGCTTTTCCAAGCCGCGGGTGCCCCGAAGGTAGCTCTCCCAGGCTCGCTCGACACCCGTCGCACCGAGCCTGTCGCCCTCGCGGTAGCCCTTCTTGCGCAGCTTGACGAGCATCTCGGCGTCGACCTCGCGCATGTAGCCCAGCACGTGGGCGCCGGCCTTCTCGTAGGGGTAGTAGCGGACACTGACGGGCACCACGTCGGCGGCGGTCATGGCCTGATCCCGACCATTGCGCCGAACCTTGCCGACCAGCTCACGGGCGTGGGTCTTGAGCACCGCCACCACATCCCGGGACAGATCTTCTTTGAGCAAGATCTGCTGGCGCAAACGGGCTCCACCCCGAGCCCGAGTCGCCAGTAGCCTCTGCTCCAAGCGGGCCCGTTCGCCGCTGCCGAGCCCAGCGTAGTCGACCAACTTGTCCCAAACCGGCTGCATCGCAGGGCTCTTGGTCTCTGGATCGTCGACCGTGAGCGCCTCGGGCACGACAAACAGGTGGTAGGCCGGTCGGCTCGCTGCCAGCACCTCGCCATTCCGATCCCGAATGAAGCCGCGAGTCGTCGCCAACCTCACCTGCCGCACGATGTTGTCGCGAGCAATGGCCCGGTAGTCCTCTGCGTGGACGATCTGGAGCTGAAAGGCCCGGCCGCCGATGGCCAGAAAACAGACCACCGCAAAGAGCATCAGCCAACTGAACCGACGTCGAAACTCACTGACGTCGGGGCGCTGGACCAACAGGCTCATCGGCTCCCAACCTCAGTCGGCTTGGGGACGGCGATGGTGGCCTGATGAATCCGCTGCGCCAGGCTGAACACCAGGGGCGCGAAGAGTGCGGTGGTGAAGGCGTGGGGCATCACCAGCGCAGCCAGGGCGCGGGGCCGGGCCGCATCGCCCCCAAAAATGGCGGTGAGGATGACGATGATCAGCCCCTCGAGCAGCGAGAAGGCGAAGGCCAGCGCAACTTTGGTGAGCACCGTTTGAGCCGCTAATCGCACGCCGGCCACCCGGGAGACCACGAAGCCGGCCACGCTGGTGAACGTGTAGAGCCCCAGCGGTGCCGCCGCGAAGACGTCGAGCAAGTAGCCCATCGCGAAGGACAGCGCCGCCCCCCGAGCCATCGAGTACTCGTGGACGCCCATGAAGATGATGAGCGGCAACAGCAAGCTCGGCGTGATACCGGCGAGGGTGCCGTCCCAGAAGGCCCCGAGCAGCTGGGTCTGCAGGGTGACCAAATAGCCGATCACCCGAAACAGATTGCTCTGGAGAAGAATCAGCCCGAGGCCCAACGCGAGGAACGCCGTATTGCGCATCGAGTCCTCAACGCCCGCCTGGCTCACTGGGCGAGTCGCCCCCAGGGGCGCCACCGCCGGCGGGCTGGGAGATGACGATCAGCACTTCCCGTAGCCGTGAGAAGTCCACCGTGGGCTCGGCCAAGACGGTCTGGTAGATGCCGAATTCCCGCCGGATCACTTTGGATACTTTGGCCACCGGGATCCCCGCCGGGAAGCGGCGGCCCCAACCGCTGGTGACCAGCAAATCGCCAACGTCGATCTCGTCCGTCCGCTTCGCGTATTCGACCTTGATCTGGTACTTCGTCTCGTCCCCGGTGCCCCGGACGAACCCCCGGGCACCGGTGCGCTCGACGACCACGTCGACGCCGCTACCGGCATCGACCACCAGCTGGACCTCTACGGTGTCGCCTGCCACTTTGCCGGTGACCCCGACGACGCCATCGAGAGTGACGACCGGAAGCCGAGCATTGTTGCGGATTTCGCGACTCGGTCGATCGAGGGCCACATGAGCCACTCGAAAGAACTCGACCGTGTCCTTGCCGATCACCTGAGCGCTCACCACATCCGCCGTCACGTGCTTGCGTAGCTCTAACAACCCCCGTAGCCGCCGGTTACTTCCCTCCAGGTGCTCGAGCTGTCGCACTCGCGCCTTGAGGCGGGCGTTCTCAGCGGCCAGGTTGGCGTTGTTCTCCTTCACGTCGACCAGGTAGACGTAGTCGGAAACCACACCGCTGAGCCCGCGGGCCAAGGTGGCTGAGGCGAACTGGACGGGCGTGATGACCCGCATGATCAACTTGTCGGGCCCAGACATCTGGCGTGGGTCCCGCTGCATGCTGTACCGCAGGAACCAAAAAGGAACCGCCAGCGCCAACAGCACGACGACGGCGTCTCGGTAGCGCTTGAGGTTCATCTCGAGGTCCTGTGCGCCAGCCCCGAGGTCAGGCGATGGTCACCTGCTTGAGAAGTTCGATGTGATCGAGTGCTTTGCCACTGCCGAGAACGACAGCGCTCACCGGGTCGTCGCAAACCATCACAGGCAGCCCCGTCTCCTCGCGCAGTAGCACGTCGAGGTTGGTCAGCAAGGCTCCGCCCCCAGTCAGCACGATGCCCTTGTCAGAGATGTCGGCAGCCAGCTCTGGCGGAGTGCGCTCCAGCGCCGATAGAACCGCCTCCACGATGGCATTCAGCGGCTCGCTGAGGGCATCGCGGATCTCGTCGGAGTTGACCACCACCGTCTTGGGGATACCGGCGATCATGTCGCGGCCCTTGACCTCCATGGTGACCTGCTTGTCCGGAGGGTAGGCGTTGCCCACCGTGATCTTGATGCGCTCGGCGGTCTGCTCACCAATGGCCAGGTTGTACTTACGCTTCATGTAGCCGGTGATGGCTTCGTCCATCTTGTCGCCCCCGACCCGCACGCTCTGGGAGTAGACGATGCCAGCCAGGGACAGCACGGCCACCTCGGTGGTGCCACCGCCGATGTCGACCACCATGTTACCGCTCGGCTCGGTGATCGGCAGTCCGGCACCGATGGCGGCAGCCATGGGCTCCTCGATCATGTAGACCTCGCGAGCACCGGCGCCTTCGGCGCTCTCCTTGACGGCCCGCTTCTCGACCTCGGTGATACCGAAGGGCACGCAGATGATGATCCGCGGCTTGACCAAGGTCCGTCGGTTGGTGGCCATGGCAATGAAGTGGCGCAGCATCGCCTCGGTGATCTCGAAGTCGGCGATGACGCCATCCCGCAGGGGGCGCACGGCCCTGATGTTGCCCGGCGTCCGCCCGAGCATCTCTTTGGCTTCCCGGCCGACGGCGATGGCTCGCATCCCACCGCGACGGTCCTCGGCCACCGCCACCACCGACGGCTCGCAGGACACGATGCCCTTGCCCTTGACGTAGATCAGCGTCGTCGCCGTTCCTAAGTCGATGGCGAGATCATTCGAAAACAGGCCGTAGACCCAATCGAAGATCATGGTGAACCGTGAGCCCGCAGGAGGCGGCGTAGCGTCGGCCGGGCCGGCGCCTGAGTCTCTGCAGAACCCGGCCTCGAGCCGGCGCTCCCCAGAAGCGCGAGATGTCCCCGCAATCGCCGAGCGTGACACATAAATGCGCCCGCGCCAGACGAATCGTCTGTAAATCGAGGGGTCTACCTACCACCCACGCGGGGCCGCGGCAAGGTTACGCAGCCTTAGGCATGACTGTAGGTATTGAGAGCTATCCCTTCGAAATCTTGCTCTCTTTGTGCTCGTAGTGCGAACGGCAGTCCGGGCAGTACTTCCGGATTGCGAACTTCTGGGTCATGGTGCGCTTGTTCTTCGTCCGCACGTAGTTGTGCCGGCCGCAGTTTCCGCACTTGAGCATCAGTTTATCGCGCATGGCTCAGCTCCTGGCTCCGCTTCGAGGGCGCTGCACTCTACGGGCTTTTTCGTCGTTGTCAACTCAGGCGCTGGTGCTCGGCCCCTCGGGCTCACTGCCGGGCCCGCTGGGCTCGGCTGGATCTGATTCGGCACCAGCCTCATCCTCGTACTCCTCGTACTCCTCGAGCTCCTCGTCTGGCCCCAGATCGGCGGTCCTGACGTAGGGCTTGCCCCACGAGTACCGCAGCAACCACAGCCCCGCTCCAAGAGCCAGAAAACACGCCCACTGGGCGGGGGTGAGACCGCCGTAACGGGGATCGGTGGCCCCCCGAAAAATCGCCGACTCCGGGCTCAGTCGCAAGAAATCGAGGAAGAAACGGACCGGCGCATAGGCCGCCAGAATGAGCCCGATGTAGAACCCTGTGGGTCGAAAGGGCTGGCGATGCCACAGCCACAGGCAGGCAATCGCCAGTGGGATGGTCAGCACCATTTCCATGAGCCCCAGATCAAATCGACCGCACACCGCGTCTGGCGGGTACCCAGCGGGACACACCACATTGGGAAACTGAACGGCGAACCAGACATCGGAGACGGCACCAGGGTGGTCGTGGACCACTGAGCAACCGGTGCGGCCGAAGACCCAGGCCAGAGGCATCACGCTGGCGCAGATGTCGACGAACTCCAGGGGGCGTTTCTTTCGATAGAAGCGCCATGCAAACGCCCCGACCGCGGCGCCGATGAACCCGCCGTAGCTCGACAGCCCCTCCCAGACCCTGAGCAGGTATAGCGGATCGTCGAGCACGGTCTGGGGGTGGTAGAAGATCGCGTCTAACAGGTGGGAGATGACGAAGCCGAAGACGGTGACCCAAAACAGGAAGTCGCTCATCTGCCGCGCGTCGAGGCCACGCTCCCGGGTGCGTCTCACACTGAGCACCGAGCCGGTGTAGACCCCCAGGGCCACCAAGGTGCCGAAAGGCTTGATCGACGGGGGTTTATGCGGATCGATCAGGTCGTTCAGGTAGGGCACGTACTCGAGAAAAGCCAGCGGGATCTCTGGCGCCACGATGTACGGAATGAGCGGTCCTGACACGACCTCAGGCTTAGTGGGGCCGCAGGCATTATGGAACAGGAATAAAACCCACCCGAAGGACGGCTCAAAGAAACGCTCAAAGTTGTTCAGATTCTCCGTCCCCTGTTCCATATTCACTGGGCCATGCTGTCCTTCGAAGACGCTATCGAGCGCACCCTCCGCGGCGTGTCCAGATTGGCCGCCGAGCGAGTCTCCTTGGACCAAGCGGCCGGCCGGGTACTGGCGGAAGATCTGGTCACCCACCGGCCCATGCCCGCCTTCTCGCGCAGCGCCATGGACGGCTACGCGGTGCGGGCATCCTTTTTCCAAGGCCAGGGGCCCTGGGTGCTCGCGGTGCAAGGCGAGAGCCGCGCCGGGGTCAGCGGCCCCCCGCTGGTGCTCGGCACCGCCAGCCGCATCTTCACCGGCGCGCCGGTCTCCGAGGGGGCCAACGCCGTCATCATCCAGGAGAAGGTGACCCGCTCAGGCGACGAGATCACCGTGACGGAGCGACCGCAAGAGGGCCAGAACATCCGCCCGGCAGGCGCGGACATGGCTCGAGGCGCTACCGCCCTTCGCGCCGGCAGTCGGCTGTCCCCCGGCAAGGTCGGCCTGCTCGCATCCCTGGACCGTGCCCATGTCATCGTCGCCCGGCGGCCCGTGGTCACCATCATCAGCACCGGCGATGAGCTGCGCACCCCTGGGGTGGCTGGGCCTGATAGCAGCATCCCCGAGTCGAACAGCTTCGTCATCGCCGAGGTGGCCCGCAGGGTGGGCGCCAGCGTTCGGGTCATGCCCCTGCTGGGCGACGATGCGGAACGAACGGAGAGCTCGCTGCGCCGTGCGCTGCGGGGCAGCGATCTATTGGCCACCATCGGCGGAGCCAGCGTCGGCGATCACGATCTGGTTCGGCCTGCCATGCAGTCCGTCGGCATCGCTCTGGACTTCTGGCGGGTTGCGATGAAACCCGGCAAGCCCGTCGCGGTGGGCTCGATGGGCGGCGCCAAGGTGCTTTGCCTGCCAGGAAACCCAGCCTCGGCGGCGGTCACCTTCATGCTCTTCGGCGTGCCCCTGCTCAAGGCGATGCAAGGCGAAACCCGCCCGCGCCCCCGCCGAATCCCGCTACGGATCATCGGCTCCCACGTGCATCGGCCTGGCCGGGAGGAGTACTTGCGGGCTCGGCTCGACGTCCACGATGGCGAGCTCTGCGCCGCCCTGCCCGCCAGCCAGTCCTCCGGTGCGGTGACGAGCTTCGCGGATGCAGATGCTCTCGTAGTGCTGGCCAGCGACCGCACCGGCATCGCCAACGGCGACCGACTGCCGGTGATTCTGCTGAGCGACATCTACTAGCCCCAGTGCCGCGCGATAAGATCACGATACGAATCGCAGCGAGCGTGTACTAGGCTTCGGCAGCAACCACTGAAGCGTCGTGCCGGCGCTTCAGCACCTAGCCCAATAGCTTGCGCGACATCTAGGGGTCGCCACGGGTTCGATGAAGCTTTCCCCCACCCAGGTCATCCTCGTCATCGTCGGCATCCTGGCCTATTTTGCCGTTCTCTTTTTTGCCGACAAATCCCTGACGAGGAAGACTCGGCCCTGGTTCCGCTACGGCGCCGTGGGCCTGACGGCGGGTCTCTTCTTCTACGCCCTCGGCGAGTGGGTGCCGGTCAATTACAAACGGGCGGTCGAAATCGCCAAGGCCGCCACCGCCATCGTGGCAGCCGCCTGCGTCTTCTACGAGCAGCACCGCAAGGGCCAGGGCCGCCCCATCGCCGAACGGTGGAAGAAGCTGGTGGGCATCACCCTCGCGCTGGTGGCGATCAGCCTCTACTTCAACGGCTACCGTTTCGGCTATCCGAAGTACTGGCACCGCTGGGATCAGTACCACTACTACATTGGGGCCAAGTACTTCCCAGAGCTTGGCTACAAGAACCTCTATCGCTGCGGCGTGGTGGCTCAGGCCGATCTGGGCAAGGTGAGCTACCAGCTAGATCGGCCCTTCAACGCCAAGACTGGACCGACGCGCAGCGTCGATATGGCCAAAGAGGTAGGCGACCCGGATAAGAAGATCCGGGACTTGCCAGGAGAGAACCTGCTCATCCCCGTGACCGAGCTGCTCGAGCACCCGGAGATCTGCCGGGATCGGTTCACCCCTGAACGGTGGGAGCAATACAAAGAGGACATCAAGTTCTTCCGCATAGTGTCGGGCAAAGGCTACTGGACCGACATGCAGAAGGACCACGGCTTCAATCCGCCGCCGGTCTGGACCATCGGTGGCAAGCTCTTCTCTGACCTGACCTACTCGGGCAGCGTCCAGTACATGCAGTTCTTGGCGTCCCTGGACATCCTCTACATCATCGGGATGTTCATGGCCTTGTGGTGGGGCTTCGGCTGGCGGGTGTTCGCCGTCGGGGCGATCTTCTGGGGCTGCCAGTCATCAGCCCCCTTCTACTGGACCGGTGGCGCATTCTTGCGCCAGGACTGGCTGTTCTTCTCGGTGCTCAGCGTGGCCTGCATCCGAAGGCGACGGTTCAAGATAGCCGGTGCCGCCCTGGTCTATGCGGGGCTGTTACGGATCTTCCCGGGTCTGGTGGTCGTGGGCACGCTGGTGCCCGTCATCGCCCACGCCATCAGCCACCGAACGATGCACCGAGATCATCGACAGATGCTGCTCGGCGGCTGCCTGGCGGCGGCCGTCTTGTTGCCGCTCAGCATCTACATGACCCATCACGACCCGAACAAGCCGTTCTACCAGTCCTACAAGACCTTCTACGAGCACACCATCGAGACCCACGACCGCACCCCGCTGACCAATCACATGGGACTGCAGGTCATCATCTCCCACAAGTACTTCGACGTTCAGATTCCAGGGGTGCGTTCTGCCGAGGAAGCGGCCAAGGCCGCCGGTCCCAAGGCGGGCCCAGTCACCAAGGCGATGGCACGGGTCAAGTGGCCCATCTTCCTGGCCAAAGGCAAGAGCTCGGGCCAGATGCAGTTCACCCGAGACAACAACCTGCGCGATCCCTTCCAAGTGTGGAAGGACATGCGCAACGAGCGCTACGACAAGTTCCGCTGGCTCGCCTGGTCCATCGTCGGCGGTAGCCTGCTGTTCTTCGTCCTGGTGGTGCGCAAGATCAAGTCGCTCTGGGTGGCCCAGTGCCTCGGTCAGATCTTCATCATCTTGGGCTCCCAGCTGACCTGTTACTACTACTCGTTCATGATCCTCGGCGCCCCGCTCATCAAGCTGAGGCGCCAGATTGAAGTGGGCCTCTTCGGACTGGCAGCGATTACCCAGATCATCTGGATGAATAGCTACTGGAACGACAACAAGTACACCGCGCTGACGGTGGTCTCGCTCATCTTCTGCTACGTGCTGATCGCCATGTTCTGGCGTCGCAAGCCGGTGCTTGCCGAAGCGGCACCAGCCCGGTCGAGTGACGAGGACGAGGACGAGGACGAGGACGAGATCGACGACGACCGCGAAGACGAGATCGACGACTACGAAGACGAAGACGAAGACGAGCCGGCTCCGGCCCCGGCATGACCGGAGCATCCGAGGCAAGCCCCATTCGACCGTAGCGCCTGGGCGTGTGATAATTGTGGTTACGAAACGAGGTAACCATGAGTAGCTCGGCGCGCGCCCTCGTTGGCGTCATCGGCCTTGGTGTCGTCGCCCTGACTTTGCCCCAGGCCTGTTCGGCTGGGGGCAGCTCGGACGGTACCGGCGGCAACAGCTCCAATAGCAGCAGCAGCGGGATGGGTCTCAGCGGCGGCAGCGGCGGCGGCATCAGCTCCTCGACCAGCGGATTGGGCGGCGGCTGTGCCTCGACGTCCTCGGAGGCCCAGCAAGGTGCGCTCCCTGCCGACATCATCGTGGTGGTCGACAACTCGGGCTCGATGACCGAAGAGGCGATTGAAGTTCAGAACAGCATGAACGCCTTTGCCTCCACCATCATCAACAGCGGCATCGACGCCCATGTGATCCTCATCTCGGACGACTCGAACAACGACGAAGGGATCTGCGTGCCCGCCCCGCTGGGCAGCGGGAGCTGCCCCAATGACGAGCAGCTGCCGACCTTCCGCCACGTGGTGCAGATCGTGCTGAGCAGCGACTCCCTCGAGGTCACTTTGGACACCTACAGTCAGTGGCAGGACTCGCTCCGGCCCGGAGCCAGCAAGACCATCGCGGTCATCTCGGATGACGACTCGGCCATGGATGCGGCCACCTTCACCCAACAGCTGATCGCGCTGGACGCCACCTTCCAGGGCTTCAAGTTCGACGCCATCGTGTCGCCTTATGAACTTTTTCCGCTCGTCTGCTTCAACTGCGCCCCCCCCAACTGCGCCAACTGTGACCCTTGCTGCGCAACCAAGGACAACCTCTTGTGCGTCCCCCTGCCGGCAGACGAGGGCACGGTCTACAAGGATCTGGTCAACCAGACCCAGGGCGTGCTCGGCGATCTCTGCACTCAGAACTTCCAACCGGTCTTCGATGACATGGCCACCGCCGTGGTGACCGACTCGCAGATCGCCTGCGTTTTCGACATCCCTGAGCCCGGCGATGGCGAGACCATCGATTTTGACAAGGTGAACGTCCAGTACCAGCCAAGCCCAAACGCCGAACCGGAGATTTTTCCCTACGTTCCAGGCGGCTCCACCGGCTGCGGCTCCACCGGCGGGTGGTACTACGACGATCCCAACGATCCGACGCAGATCATTCTCTGCCAGTCGACCTGTGACTACGTGCAAGGGTCGACAGAGGGCATCGTCTCCGTCGTCTTCGGCTGCGCCACCATCATCAAGTGATCAGCATCGAGTGCTCAGCCCGGCGGCTGGCGTGAGACAGCCGCCGGCGAACGACTAGCCTTCATCGTCTTCTCCGGAACCCATCTCCATGGCGGCGCGCTTGGCCCGCTTGCGGATGTCCACGTGGAGCTCTTTGTCCATGTTGAGCTGCATGTAACAAGCCCGCGCTTCCATCAGGTGCTTGAGCCCGCGGTGGGCTTCGGCCTCGTTCCACCGCAGCCGCCAGTCGCGGCCCTGCATGTCGCCGAGCTTCTGGCTGTCGGCGATGATGTCATCGTAGCGGGTCTTATTGGCCAACTCACCCCACCACTCGCTGCGGAGATCCTCGTCCTCAGGGCTCAAGGCCACAGCCTTTTGCAAGAACTCCAGCGCCTCGTCATCGGCACGCACCACCAGCTTGGCACGGGCCAGCGAGCGCCAAGCCCCAGCCACTTCAGCATGCTCCTTGGCGTAGGCCTCCAGCGCCGGAACGGCCCCCTGCACCTCCATCATGTTGTCCCGGTCTGCAGGCCAGAATTTGGCCACCAGCGCCGCCTGATCGCCAGGATCATGCTCCAGCGCTCTTTGGGTCGCCGCCGCGGCCTCGTCGGACTTGCCCAGCTTGGTCAGGCAGCCAGCAAGCTCCACCTGGGCCGCCGCCGAGGCCGGCGCTTTGGCGACATAGGCTTCCGCTGCGGCAAGCGCATCCTCGCCCCGGCCCAGCTCGCGCAAGGCATTGATCTTGCCGATTTCGGCACGAGCCAGAGTTTCGTCGCCAGCGGCAGCAATGGCCCGCTCGGCGGCCTCGAGCGCCACCGCATGGCGTAGATCGCCATGGTGGTAGCCCAGTTGCTCGATGTAGTAGTCGGCGTCCCGCTCTTCGCTATCCCAGCGCTCCTTGAGGTAGTCGAGCACCGAATCGGAGCGCACATAGGTCAGCGAGCTCGCGTCCCGCGGGTTTTCGTAGATGGAGGCGAGCAATCCGAGCTTGGCGAGGGCATCCATCGCAGCGCGGTGATCCGGCTGGTGCTCCAAGGCGGTGACGAGTTGCTCGATGGCCGCATCGTTGTCACCTAGCGCGACGTCAACCTGGGCCACGGTAACGTGGTAATCGGCCTCGCCCTCGAAGGTCTCCCGAATCCGCTTCAAGCTCTTGCGGGCCTTGTCGTAGTCGCCCTGATTCGCCAGCGCACTGGCGTAATTCATCATGGCCGCGTGGTCGTCTGGGCACATGACGGTGACACGCCTGAGTGTCTTGAGCGCCTTATCGAAATCGTTTTCGGCGAAGAGCTTCTGGGCCTTTTCCCATAGCGGCTGCTTGTCGACGTAGCCTTCAAGCCCCGAGACGATGTGGGAATTGCGCCGGCGCCAGTTGGCGTCCTTGGCCACCGGGGCATTCTCCATGAATGCCTTGGTCCAGGTCATGATCTTCTCGCCGGTGAGTCCATCATCGGCGAGCCCCTCGAACTTGTCTTTGGGGACGGGCACATGCAGCGGCATCCCTTGACGACGAGCCAGCTTCTCGTCCAGCGGCAGCAGCATCCATTCTTGTTCTTCGGCTTCTTTGTCCACCATGGCGGTGGACCTTGCGGCGGGCCGCGGCGGGCTGCAAGCATCACCTCACCATGGTCATCCAAGCCATCACGAGGGACCGCGACCTCATCTACAGCCCCAGCGACCTAGCTCAGCGGCCGGACGGCACAGTGCGCTTTGGTGGCCGAGTTCTGCGCTGGGAGCCTCCCTTGGTCTGGATCCACGACGCCTTCGCGACCCTCGGCGCCACCTTGCAAGCGGAGGGGGCTAACGTGGCGGTTGGCTCACCGGAGCCAGCACCTGGCCCAGGTGATCTCGTGACCCTGGAAGGGCGACTCGAAGACGACCGGCTCGCAAACGCTCGGCTCGTCACGGTGCACCATCGTCTGGGACAGACCCCGGCCCGGGAAACGCAGCGCCTGCGGGAGCGCGGCATCGCCGAGAATCTGCGCCGCCGTAGCGCCATCATCGCAACCCTACGGCACTTCTTCGAAGAGCGAGCCTATCTGGAGGTGGAGACGCCGGCTCTGGTCCCCAGCCCGGGCCTCGACCTGCACCTCCAGGCCTTCGAGGTCCACGACGAGTCCCGCGACCAGCCGGCCTACCTGGTCACCTCGCCGGAATACCAAATGAAGCGCCTACTCAGTGGCGGCCTGCCCCGCATCTTCCAACTCACCCATTGCTTCCGCCAGGGCGAGCAAGGCCATCGCCACAACCCCGAGTTCACGATGGTCGAGTGGTACTGCGCCTTCGGCACCGTCTCGGCGATGATGACCGAGACCGAGCAGCTCGTCCGTCACTTGCTCGACCATCATCTCGTTGCTGCTGTGGTCACCTCTGAGGGGCGTCCGCTTGACTGGGCTGCCCCCTTCGAGCGGCTAGCGCTGACGGTGGCCTTCGAGCGCTTTGCCCAGCTGCCGCCAAGCGAGACGTTGCGGCTGGCGTGCAACGACGAGGACCGTTTCTTCCAGCTGCTCATCGAGCGGGTCGAGCCGGGCCTGGCACGGCTGGAACGCCCGGTTTTTCTGTATGATTTTCCAGCTCCGATGGCCTCTCTCGCTCGGCTCAAGCCCAGCCAACCCGAGATCTGCGAGCGCTTCGAGCTTTACGTCGGAGATCTGGAGCTCTGCAACGGCTTTGGCGAGCTAACCGATCCTGTCGAGCAGCGACAGCGCTTCGACACCGATCAAGCTCGACGGGCCGAGGCAGGCAAGCCGATCTACCCCAAGGACGAGCGCTTCTTGGCCGCCCTGACCGAGGGGATGCCACCGGCGGCCGGCAACGCTCTGGGGCTCGATCGTCTGGTCGCGCTCTGCCTCGGAACCGACGACATCGCAGACGCACAGACCTTCCCGGCCGGCTGGCTGTGAGATTAGAATCCCCGGCAGTCAGTCTCAGCCCATGAGCTCCACAGCGCCCACGGCAGGCCCACCTTCAGCCGCCCCTGACCAGCCCACCAGGGCAGGCCACGGCTTCGGCACCCTGCCGGTGTTCCTCGCAGCAGTCAGCACCATCCTCGGTGCAGTCATGTTCCTGCGTTTTGGCTACGCAGTGGGCCACCTCGGGCTGCTGGGCTCGCTCGCCATGATCCTGCTCGCCCACGTCGTGACCATTCCAACGGCGATGGCCATCTCAGAGATCGCGACCAACCGAAAGGTGGAAGGCGGCGGCGAGTATTTCATCATCTCCCGGTCCTTCGGCAGCCGCATCGGCGCTGCCATCGGGCTCTCGCTCTACCTGTCCCAGGCCATCTCCGTGGCCTTCTACTGCATCGCTTTCGCCGAGGCCTTCACGCCCCTGGCAGGCCACTTCGAGTCGCTGACGGGTATGGCCTTCGAGCCCCGCATGATCTCCCTGCCGGTAACGGTCCTACTGGTCTTGCTGATGCTCACCAAGGGCGCTGCGCTGGGCGTCAAGACCCTCTACGCAGTGGTCCTGGTGCTGGCCGTGTCGCTGGTGCTCTTCTTTCTTGGCAAGCCCGCCGAAGGAGCCGAAGGAGCGCTACGCTGGACCGCCCGCATCGCCGAGCCCGACGACTTCTTCGTGGTCTTCGCCATCTGCTTTCCTGCCTTCACCGGAATGACCGCTGGCGTCGGACTGTCAGGCGATCTCGCCAAACCTGCCCGTTCCATCCCCTTGGGCACAATGCTCGGGACTGTCGTGGGCATGCTCGTCTATGTGGCCCTGGTCTGGAAGCTGAGCGTCTCGGCTCCGCCAGAGTTGTTAGCCGGGGACCAGCTCGCGATGAGCCGCATCGCCCTGTGGTCGCCCATCATTCCCATCGGCCTGGGGTGCGCGACCCTCTCGTCGGCCATCGGGTCCATCATCGTCGCCCCCCGCACCCTCCAGGCCCTCGGGCGGGATGGCGCGTTCCTAGGTGGATTCACCAATCGCATCTTGGCCCGCGGCCATGGCGATGCCGATGAGCCGCGCCATGCCACGATACTCACAGCGCTGCTGGCCATCACCTTCGTGAGCCTCGGCGACGTCAACCTGGTCGCCCGACTGATCTCCATGTTCTTCATGGTGACCTACGGCGCCTTGTGTACCGCCAGCTTGCTCGAGCATTTCGCCGCCACGCCGTCCTACCGGCCGAGCTTTCGCTCTCGCTGGTACCTGAGCTTGCTGGGCGCGGTGATGTGCCTGCTCATGATGTTCCAGATGGACCCGATCTTCGCGGTCCTCGCGCTCCTGGCCATGGGGCTGTTCTATTGGCTCACCAAGTTCACCCCAGCCGGCGAGAGCGGTGGCGGCGTGGCGGTCCTCTTGCGCGGCGTGATGACCCAGCTCACCCGGCTGCTGCAAATCCGACTGCAGCGTGAGGAGTCGGCGGACGCTCGCGGCTGGCGGCCGAGCATCATCATGGTCAGCGGGCGGACCTTCACAGGCAGCCCGCTGCCGATGCGACTGCTCGGCTGGCTCGCCGTCCGCCAAGGCTTCGGCACCTATTTGCACTACGTCGAGGACTTCTTGAAGCCCGAGACCGCTCGCCAACGCCGGGCGCTGCGAACGCGGCTCGTCGAGTTGCAGGAACGGGATCTGAAGGGTGTCTACGTCGAGGTGATGGTCAGCCCGTCGATGCGCTCCGCCCTCGCCCAAACACTGCAAGTCCCCGGTGTGTCGGGCATGGAAAACAACACCGTGCTGTTCGGCATCCGGCACGACGACAACGACGAGGTCCTCGGCGAAGTCGTCGAGCACGGTCTGTTCTCAGCCAATGTAGGCAAGAACGTGCTGGTGCTCCGCCACGGAGACGCTGGCTTTGGCAGGCGACGCACCCTGCACCTGTGGCTGACCTGGGACGACGACCATCACGCAGCCCTGATGGTGATGATCGGATATATTCTCTTGGGCCACAAGGACTGGCGGGGCGCAACGATTCACGTTTTCGCCGCCATTCCAAGCGATCGCATCGAAGAGGCGCACCAGCGCTTCTCGACCATGCTCGCTGATGGCCGCCTGCCGATCAGCTCCAAGAACGTGCGCTTCCTGCCGGTGAACTCGGCTGAGGAATTCTCCGGCCTCGTCGAGAGCCATTCAGCCAATGCCGATCTCGTAGTGCGCTCGCTCAGACGGGCCACCCTGGAGAGCTCCGGGGCCGACGCACTGAAACGTCATAGCGGAGTGAAAGGCGTCCTCTTCGTATGCAGTGCGGAGAAGGTGACCATCTCCTGAGGCCCAGCTCCGGAAGCGCAGCTCCTGAAGCGCAGCGCCCGAGCTTCCGCTCCGCCCCCACGGCCCGTCAGTTCGGCGCCTGCGCCCCTTGCGCCTGGGCCCCAAAGCCAAGCCAGCGCTTCAGCTTGTCTCCCAAGGTGACGTCGTTGGCGATATCTTCTGCCCGCTCCGCCAGGCGCGTCAGCTCAGCCGGGGGGACGACGCCAGCATGGGTGTCGACCACGTCCCTGCCATTGAAGACGACCATCGTCGGAATAGCCCGGATGCCGAGAGCCTCGGAAAGCTCAGGCAGCTTCTCAGTGCTCACCTTGAGAAACCGGACCCGACCCTCAAACTGTTTACCCACCCGTTCGAACACCGGCGCCATCATCTTGCAGGGCCCACACCAGCTAGCCCAGAAGTCCACGATCACCGGCAGGTCGTCATCCAGGTAACGCTCGAACTCGGCCACCGAGGTCACCGAAATCGGGTTCCGCAGGCTCTTGACCGGGTTCTTCTTACTCTTTGCGGAACGTGTGTGCGTCTTTGCCTTGCCGTTGTTGCGTGTCTTCTTGCTCATCGGGCCCTCGGTGG
>JAUVCD010000583.1 GCA_030590865.1 Myxococcales bacterium
CGTCCAGGTAGAATCCGGTTCCCGACAGGTTCAGGACGTAGCCCTCGTCGTGCTCGGGCACCAATAGGTGCTCGCCCTCGTGCTCCACCGTCATGTTGGGCCGCCACACCGTTCCACCGAAGGCGAGCTCCCAGCTCATCTCGACCCGAGAGAAAGGCCGCGGTTCGGTCGGCTTGAGCTTGCCCAAGGCGCCTTTCCACCACACCCGCGGGCCGCACGCGGTGATCCGCTGGCTCCACTCGCCGACGCAGAGCTCTGCAGCGGCGGTCTTGGCCTCGCCCTGGGGCGGGTAGACGAACCCTTCGATGCATACCGACACCCCGTCCCGCAGCATCTCACCGTCGTTGGCGTAAGAGGGATCTGGCGCGAGGCGTAGCGGCAGCTGGTCCTTCGAGAGCACCAGCGAGCCGTCGACGATGTCGTAGGTCGCGCAGACCAACAGCAGCGTCAGCATCTCGTCGCCGTGCCCGCTCTGGACCTGCGCGGCGGGCAGTGGGGTGTGGTTGTCCAGATCCATGGTCCGTCCCGACAGTGCCGCCCGCAGTCTGCGCCGCAAACACGCGGGGCGCCAGTCAGTCGTCTTCTGGCAGAGGCGGCGAGCTCTTCTCGTGGGAAGCGGCCAGCTCGTCGGTCCCTTCGTCCGGAGCGGCGAGCGCTCCCCGGCGCTGCTGGAATTCGTCCCAGGTGAGCGGCATCGGCGGATCGTCGCAGTTCAACCGCACCCGCTCGCCAGAGAGATCCACGTCGTCGTTCGCTGTGATGGCCACCCCCCCCGGCGTCGCCTCGATAGCGACGCTCTTGGCCGTCAGGGCCGAACCTCCGGCGACCTCGCGGCGGACCTCGCCCGCCACGCGCTCGGTCAGATCTCCATCGACGTCGACCGATAGGGCGCCGGCTTTGAGCTCCAGGTGTTTCGCCTGCAGCGACAGCGTGGACGTGGCGGCGATCTCCAACGAATCGCCGGTGAGCCGCAGGAGGGCGCCTTGGTCCGTGATCTCGATCGCCAGCATGCAGTGGCCGTCTCGTGAGCGCAGGGTGAGTGACTCGGACGGCTGCCCGCGCACGATCTCCGCACGATGCCCGGAGCGAAAGGTCACCACCTGCGCCGCTTCCGGTGAGGAGGGGTCCTCAGGGCGGGTGGCGTCGTCGCCGGGATCGGGGGGCCTCTCAGGCAGGTCATCGTCGACCATGGAAGACCCAATGTAGCTCGTCGGACGGGCGCTTCGCTACCCTGTCCACGCCTCACGTCCTGGGACGGGATGGCCGCGGCTGGGGTCCTAAGCTGGGTCCTGCTCCCGGGCGCGGGCGATGCAGGCGGCGATGTGGCGCTCGATTCGGGCTGCGCCATCGTCTTCCATCTCGACGAACTGGAGACCGACACCTTGCGGTGCGTCGCTGCCCTCCTCAGCCGAGCGATGCCAGCGGACCACTCCCAGGGCGTGCACCATGCCCTTTTCGCCGTCGTCGATGTGCATCGAGACTTTGAACTCGGTACCCACCGGGTGGAGGATGGCGGTGGCGATGAATACGCCCCCAGCCGACAGATCGGTGGCGGCGCCAGCCAAGAAGTATTGGTCGCTGTTCGCTGTCACGGTGACATCGACGTCGAAGCGATCCTCTTGTCGATCGGCCACTGTGCCAGACGGTGTCGCCGGTTCGGATACGACGGTGGTGCGGTCTTGCTTGTCCTCGCTCACAGTCCCTCATATTGCCACAGTCGGGCCGACATCTCAGCCCCCGTTTTTCTCCTGCCCGATTGGCGCCGGCGGCGTGCGAGCGGTATGGCTTGCTGGCGAGCCCTTGCCCTGCAGGCTGGTCTGCTGGCGGGAACGCAGGCGCTCTTGCTCGACGGTGACGAAACAAGGAACAGAGACGGGTCGCTCGAGGCGGAGCCGCTGGTTGCGTGAGCTCGGTCGCCGCCGGACGCAACGGGTGGTGCTCGTCTTGGCGCTGCCGGCGCTGCTGGTGGTGCTGACCGATGTGGCGATGCGCGGCGGACGGCTGTTGGATCTGCCGTTTCGTTACTTTGGCAGCTACGGCGTTGCGGTGGTCGAGAGCGCCGTTCTGTGGGGCACTTTGCTCGCCTGTGCGTCGGCGCGGCGGGGCTGGTTTCGCTGGGTGGCCGCTGGGCTCTTCGTGGTGCTGGCGACCGCGGCGGTGGGATGCCAGCTCTACTTTCACGACCAATACGCGACCTATTTGAACCTCGATGCGACCCTCTTCGGCGCCTCGATGGGTGACAGCTTGGCCGGCCAGCTCACCGCCGACGGGCGTCACTTTCTGATGTCTTCCTTGCCGCCCTTGGTGGTGTCCATCCTCCTGGTGTGGCTCGGCCGCCGCCTGGTGCGCACCAGGCGCACCACTGCGTCCTGGGCCGCCATGGCAGTTCCGGTGGTGGTGGCCGGGGTGCTGTTCATCCCCTGTTCGTACCGGTCGATTCAGGGATCCACGCCTGATGTCATATACTTCCACGCCATCGGCGGCCTTCTGAAGCGCGCCAGCGGCGTGGATGAAGCGGAACATGTTCGGCCCAAGCGCCGCACTCCGCCGAAGCTCGTTCCCTTAGCCGCCAAGCCCGCGGTTCCGCGCAATGTGCTCTTCGTGCTCACCGAGGCCATTCGCGCCGATCTGAGCTGCCCGGCTCATCAGGCTCGCTGTCCGGTCATGCCGTTCACCAACGAAGCGGCACCGAACCGGATGGGGCTATTCGAGCTGCGGTCGATGGCCTCTGCGACGGCCATCGAGCTTGCCGTGCTGTGGACTGGCCTGGCACCTGACGCGGGGCGAGAGCCGTTACACCAAGCGCCGTCGCTGTTCGACTACGCCCATGCGGCGGGTTGGGAGACGGCCTATTGGTCGAGTCACCACCAGCTGTTCGCCAATACCTGGCTGTACGTTCAGGACCTCCCCTGTCGGTTCCTGGCCGGGGCGACCACGATCGACCCGACAGCGGACGTCGATCTCGGCGCGGACGACGAGCTGCTCACCGAGCGCGTCAAGGCCGAACTGGTCCAGCTGCGCGAGCCCTTCTTCGCCATGGCCCATTATGCCAACACCCACGTGCCCTACCTGATCGACGAGCGTGATGCGCCCTTCGAGCCCTATCTGGAGAGCAAGGCTCCGGCGGACAACGAGGCGTACCGCAACTACTACAAGAACGCGGTCTACCGTCAGGATCGAACGGTCGGCGACTTGGTGCGCTTCGTCAGACGTCTCCCGCTGTCAGAGCGCACCATCATCATCTACACCTCTGATCACGGCGAGCAGTTCCGCGAGCACGACCAGCTCGGCCACACCGGCTCGGTGTTCGATGTCGAAATCCACGTCCCTGGGTGGATCGATGCACCCCCTGGAACGCTGAGCGATCCCGAGCGAGCGGCTCTGCAGAGCTATGCTCGAGCACCAACGTTTCACACCGATCTGGCACCGACGATGCTCGACATGATGGGGCTGTGGCAGCTTGCTGAGCTCGCCGACCATCAGGGGGCGATGGTGGGCGGCAGCCTGCTGCGTCCCGGTCGGCCCGATCAGGTCCTGTCCCTGACCAACTGCTCAGGTGTGTGGGGTTGTGCCTTCGAGAACTGGGGCGTGATGCAAGGTTGGCGAAAGCTCCACGCTCGGGAATGGGATCGCGATTGGCTCTGCTACGACGTCCAACAGGATCGTCAGGAGCAGAACCCCTTGCCCCTCGAATCATGCGCCGATCTCGTCGACGAGGCCGTCCGGCGCTTCAAGGGCTTGCCGGGCCGTCACTAACCCCGTTCTCTGATCCAAGGTCCAGCCCTCTCTCGGCCGCCTGCGCGTGGCGTCTGCCGTTCCGCTGAGCTACTAGCGTGCTCGATCATGGCGCAAGCCGCCCAGATAGCCTCCGTCGAGGCGCCCCCGACACTGAGGGCCGTACCGTCACCACGGGTGTTGCACCGCCGTGGTCGTCGGCGCCGGCGCTGGCTTGGTGCCCTGGTGTTGCTTGCGCCGACGCTGTGGATCGTCGGTAGCGATCTCGGGCGGCGTGTGTCGCACCTGCTCACCTTCGACCGGCTCCACGTCTACGCCTATCTGGCCACGGTTGTTGCGAGCGGCCTGTTTTGGGCGGTGTTGCTCTACAGCGCGGCCCGTCCCCGCGGCTGGATCCGCCAGCCCGCCGCAGGCCTGTTCGTGGCGCTCTACAGCCTGGCCGTTGGCGTGCAAGGCGGCTTCCACGGCATCTACAACATCTACCTGTCCCACGACGGACAGATCTATTCCCGGTCCATCCCCTGGAGCTTGCTCGGCCATCTGCCCCTGAGTCGACCGGCCATCATCGCCCATTTGGTCTGGGCGCTGCTGCTGAGTCTCGCCTTCGTGATCGCCGCGCGGCGCTACGTTAGACCGCGACCCATCGCTCGGGTGATCGTGCCGCTCTTCGTGCCCGTGGTGCTGGTGGGCATGACGCAAATCCCGGCGAGCTACCGGTCGTGGCAGTCGACCACCCCCGACATCATCTACTTCCACGGCCTGGTGTCGGTGACCCGAGAGCGCCTGCGACACACCAATGATGCGCCTGAGTTGCGGGTGCAGCGACGAGATCCAGTGCCTGTCCCGCCGCTGACGGCCAAACCGGCGCGGGTTCGCAACGTCTTGTTCGTGCTCCAGGAAAGTCTGCGGGCTGACGAGGCGTGCAGCGAGTACGACCCTGAGCCGCAGTGCGCCAACATGGTATCCAATCGGGTCCTGCCCAACCGTTACCCGCTGCTCCAACTACGGTCGAACGCGGCGACGACGGCCATCAGCATCTCGAACTTGTGGTCCGGCGTCAGCTCCCAGGAGAGTTTAGAGACCCTGCTCTCGGTGCCCTTGATCTGGGACTACGCCGCCGCTGCAGGCGTCAACGGTGCTTACTGGACCAGCCAGAATGTGATGTTTGGCAACATGCGCCTCTACGTGCAGGACTTTCCTGCAACTCATCGCGCGGTGGCCACCCAGCTCGACGCCATGGCGGATTACGACGCCGGGGCCCACGATGCGCTGCTCAGCGATTGGGTGATCGACGTGTGGGACACGCTCGAGGAGCCGTTCATGGCCGTCGTTCACTATTCGAACGGCCATTTTCCCTACGTCTACGACGAGAACCACGCACCGTTTCAGCCCTCCGAGTTCTCCAAGGATGCTGACAAGAACACCGAGTACCGCAACTTCTACAAGAACGTCGCCTATCTGTCGGATCGTGCCACCGCTCGGCTGCTAGAGCGGGTGCGGGCCAGCGAATCAGGCAAGCGCACCGTGATCATCTACACCTCTGATCACGGAGAAGCTTTTCGTGAGCATTGGCAGCTCGGCCACACCAGCTCGCTCTACGACGAGGAGATCAAGGTGCCTGGGTGGATCGATGCGCCTGCCGGCACGCTCTCGCCAGCGGAAGAGGAGTCGATTCGCAACGCCAAGCACCAGTTCGTCTGGCACTACGACATTCCGCCAACCATTCTCGACCTGATGGGCGTGTGGGACGATCCTGGCTTGGCCCCCTTCCGTGCTCGCATGATCGGCCATCCCATCACCCGGCCCGAGCGCACCCTGGGACCGGTGCCGCTGAGCAATTGCTCGTGGCTGTGGGAATGTGGCTTCCGCAATTGGGGATTGATGCAAGGGTCCATGAAGATCGAGGCCCGCCAGTGGGACTCGGAGTTCCACTGCTTCGATCTGCTGACCGATCCCTTGGAGCAGGACAATCTCGGCGAGCGGGCCTGCGCGCCCTTGCCCGACTTGGCCCGTGAGATCTTCGGCTCGATGCCCGTGGTGCCGCGCCCTCCTGGGGAGGATGTGCTGTGGGGCCCGCCACCGCCCAGCGCCAGCGCGACAGCCGGTGGTGGCTGACGGAGCGCTGCCGAGTCTCGGTTTTCGGTCTCGAGTCTCGAATCTCGATGGCTCGAATCTCGATGGCTCGAATCTCGGTCTCGATGGCTCGAATCTCGGTCTCGAATCTCGTTTCACTCGAATCTCGGGACAGCGGAGGTCGTAGTTACTGGAGCTTCGGGGCCTCCATCGGTCGCCGGGTTTGCTGCGAGGGCGACTGAACGCTGGGGGCGAGGTCGCCTTCTCGCAAACCCGGCGACCGATGGAGGCCAGATGAAGCACGCATTCGATTACGAAAAGCTCGATTGT
>JAUVCD010000067.1 GCA_030590865.1 Myxococcales bacterium
TTCTTCAGCTCTTCGATGATCAGCGGAATCAGGTCGGCCAGGATTTTGGCCCGCGGCTCTGGCGCTAACTCGGCCAGCGTCTGTTCGACGAGCCGGTTGAGGCCAACGTGTTGCCCCTTGCGCGGCTTCATGCGGATGAGCGACATGCCGGCTTCTACCCGCAGTTGATGGGGGTATTTCTCGTGTAGGACCACTGCCGTGAGTCGATCGGGGCCGCCCAGGGTGGACTCCCAACGCCTCAGATCCTGCTCATCTACAGCGCAACCGGTCGAAGCTCCAGCTGCCAGCGCTGCTGCCAAGCAAAGCGCAGTCAACCGCCTGGGTTGCCCAAGGAAAGGGGCAACCCACCTACGTGTGCGCGATGTGCTCACTGTTTTCGACATCGTGTTGGACTGCAACGGACGGATGCTAGCGCCCGCGGGTCGGGGAATAAAAGAAATTCCGTGGTGTTGTGCGTCTTCGATGAAAGCGGTGAACGCCTGGTCAGCAGTCTCCTGGGACCGAGTCTGTTCACCCGGCAAAAGCTTGCCCAGCGACGTCTCTGAACGCTATGCGATGTGTAGGTAACTGTAAGCATGGCGTTCCTCATCCCGGCTATTCGTGCCCTCTGGCCCAACCCCCTCAAGCGCAACGTTCACAACGCAGATGACGAGGGGGCCAAGCAACCGTCGAAGGGCGCAGACGGCAAGCGCACAGCCAAGAAGCCAGCACAGAAAGCTGGGCGACGGAGCGCGGTTCCGTCGTCGCCACCTACCAGCTCAGCTGTGACACCGCCCGCTGGGTCACGGCGCTCCTACACGCGCGAGGCCGGTGCGCTCCTGCTGATCACGTCAGGTCTCTATTGCGCCTTGGCACTCGCGTCCTATCAAGCCGACCCCATGCGACCGGTGGTGCAGGGCGCCAATTGGGTCGGTCCGGTTGGTGAGGTCTTCGCCCGCTGGACGGTCGGGCTGGTTGGGGTTGTGGTGTGGCTCGTCCCCCTGGAGCTCGCGCTGCTGGCTCGGCCATTGCTGCGTGACAAGCCCATCCGGGTCGCCATCAAGCGTCTCAGCGGAGACGTCGTGATCGCCGTCATCTTGGCGGCTCTGACTCACATCGCTCTGCCTGCGATGACTGCTTTCGGAAAGATGCCCCTCGGTGGTGTGGTAGGCGACCTGTTTGGCGAGGTCTTCCGTGGGCTGTTCTCCACCGTCGGCTCGTTTCTGATCGGTGTCACCATCGTGGTGCTCATCTTGGTCGAGCGCGCCACCTTCTCGTTCATCGCGATGGCGCAGCGCTGTGGTCGCTGGCTCGCTTCGCTTCGCAGCCGCACCAACCGTGGGGTCAGCGCCGTCACTGGTGCCTGGGTGGAGGCTCGTGACCGGGAACGACAGCGCCGTGAAGGAGAGCGACAGGCTGCTGAGCCGGTCATCGCTTCGCCCGAACAAGCTGACGCGATTATCGCTGCTTTCGCCGACGATGGTGACGGCGGTGGACCGCCTGTATTCCTGCGGACGAGCTCGGCAAAACGACAGGCGGCCGTGTCAGTCGTCGGTCAAAGCGGAGCTGTCCACGTCGAGCCGTCCCAGGATTCACAAGCAGCCGATCCGAATGGGCGGTGTCCAGACACCTCTCCCCAGGGGCATGACCTGAGTGGGGATGGCCCCGCTGAACCGGAGACACCGTCGCCGCTTCAAGCGCTGAGCGAAGCCACGACGCCGTCCCTTCCGGTCGTCAGCGATCCGGCGCCCATCGTCGAGGCGAAGGCCCGCAAGGCGTCTGCACAGCGTAGCAAGTCGGGCGGCAAGTCCAGCGGCAAGGTCGCCGCGAAGCGTGCCCGCAAGACCAAAGCCGCGGACGAGCCGAAGATCGTCGACACCTCAGGTGAGGCCAAAGTCGAGAAGGCCAAGGGAGGCCGCGCCAAAGGTAACGACTCGTCCTTCCAGCTGCCTCCGACTCACTTGCTCGATCCGGTCATCACCGACGGCTGGACTCACTCGCCCGAGCAAATGAAGGAAACGGCTCGTTTGTTGGAGAAGACGCTCCGGGACTACGGCGTCGAAGGCAAGGTCCAGGAGATTCGCCCTGGCCCCACCTTGACCACCTTCGAGGTCTCGCCTGCGCCAGGGACCAAGGTGTCGAAGGTGGCCAGCCTGGCCGACGATTTGGCACTAGGCCTCTCGCGCACGGTGCGCATCATTGCGCCGATCCCCGGAAAGAACCGCATTGGCTTCGAGGTCCCCAACGACCAGCGCGTTCCAGTCAACTTGCGCGAGCTGATCGAGAGTCAAGACTTCATGGGGCTGGATGCGCCTCTGCCTTGTGTGCTCGGACGCAACATCGTCGGACGCCCCTTCTTCGCTGATCTGTCCAGCATGCCTCACGTGATCGTCGCCGGTGCGACCGGCGCCGGAAAGAGCGTCGGGCTCAACGTGATGTTGCTCAGCTTGCTGTACCGTCGGACGCCCGAGGAAATGCGGCTCTTGCTCATCGATCCCAAGGTCGTCGAGCTGGCACCTTTTGATCACATCCCCCACCTCTTGTTCCCCGTCGTGACGGCGGTCAAGCAAGCCGCCAACGCCCTCAAGTGGACGGTCGATGAGATGGAGCGGCGCTATCAGCTGTTTGCTGATGCGGGGACGCGCAACATCGTCAGCTACAACCGCTGGGTCAAGCGGGTGAGAGCCGGCGACGCGCCGCCACCACCGGCGCCGACTTTGGTCACCGCCATTGCTCCTGACGGGGCGCAGCTCGAGATCCCGGCGGCCAAGGACGGCTCAGACGTCACTCTTCCTGACAAGATCCCTTACATCGTGGTGGTGGTCGAAGAGTTTGCCGACCTGATGATGCAGCAGGGCAAAGAGGTCGAGGCCTCGGTGGCCCGTCTCGCGCAGAAAGCGCGCGCCGCAGGCATTCACGTGATCCTGACCACCCAGCGGCCGAGCGTCGACGTGATCACAGGCATGATCAAGGCGAACTTCCCCACCCGTGTGGCCTATCGAGTCGCTCAGAAGGTTGACAGTCGTACCATCCTCGACCAACAGGGCGCTGAGCACCTCTTGGGCCGAGGGGACCTGCTCGTCAAGTTGAACGGAAAGAGCAACGTCGATCGGGTGCAATGTCCTTTCGCCTCTGAAGAAGAAGTGCAGCGAGTCACCGACATGCTGCGCGCCCAGGGCCAACCAGAATACGACGAGAGCATCGTCCAGAGCCGGGACGAGGACGACAACCAAGCTGACCCAGGGGATGCCGAGAGCGACCCCCTTTACGACCAAGCCGTACGCATTGTCGCCGACACCAAGAAATGCTCGACTTCCTGGATCCAGCGAAAACTGGGCATCGGCTACAACCGGGCCGCCAAGATCGTCGAGACGATGGAGCGCAACGGTCTCATCGGCCCGCCGAACGGATCGAAGCCCCGGGACATCCTGATCTCACCGCACTGAAGGGCCAACGATTGGATAAGCGCAGCAACGAGCAAGACCTCTCCGAGGCGAGCCGGACCCGCTTGATTGGCGAAATCGCCACCATGTTGCGGCAAGCAGAGGTCCCACCAGAAGCCAAACAGGCCGGGCTGACGCTCATCGGTTGGCTGGCACGCCGTCTTCCACAGGACGGCGGCATCGAGAGTCGCCATCATTGAGCGGGTGCTGACGCTGTGGCCCGACGGGTTATCCTCGATTGTCGCTCGGCGGCTTGAGCTGCCAGATCAGGTCCGTGTTGCCCCAGGCTCCGGCGAAACGTAAGCCCACCCAGCTGGCGTTGGGAGACAGGGTCGGGCGCCCATCTTGGCCTTGGGCGGGGAAGCGAATTCGGAAGGCCTTCCGCCACACCGAGTTGTAGGGGTAGTAGCGGCGCTCGAGGGCGTTGGGCTTCTTGATGGCCTCGACCTGGATGGGCGCCGTCTCGTTGCCGGTGGCGTCAATCAGGCGGACGATCCACGGGCTGTCGGTGCGGGTCAGATCGTTCTGTTTTTGGTTGGCGCCGTAGAGAGCGATGAAGAACTGATGGTCTTTGCGAGTCTCGTTGAGCCGTTCACCGAGCAAGCGCTGGCGCTGGGGGATCGTGAGCCGGTAGTCGGTGGCGTAACGAATGACGTAGGCCCACCGGAAGTCCCAGGTCTCGAAGGTGGCGGCCACCGTGAGCGCCCGTTCGAGCTCGTCGACCAGGATCAGGCTCTCTTCCCGGGTCCAGCGCTTGAGCACGCTGTCGTAGTCGGTCGCCACGTACTCCCGTGGCCCCTCCTGAAGGCTGACCGCCGGCGGGCTGCAGGCGCTTGCTACCATTGCGAGCAGTGCGAGCACCGCGACGCCGAGCAGACAGGAGCGAGCGCCTCCCTGGAGAGTCATCACCAGCTCACAGGATAGAGCGTCGCATAGACGCCGTCAGCGGCGTTCTCACTTGCACCGGTGCGTCGCACCATGAGCAGCCGCTGGTTGTTGATGCCGCAGAGGTGGGCGCCGCCGTCGACGGCGACGTAAATCTGCTCGTCTTCTGCCTGCATGACGTAGTTGTCTGACCAGTCAGTGCGTTTCTTCAGGTAGCCGACTGCGGCGTTGGTGTGCTTGGCGACGTCGCCTCGCGCCAGGGCCCGGATGATCTTGGGGGCATGGCGCATCACCGCGGTCCGGTCCTCGGGGATGTGGCCGATGGCGATCATGGCAGGCAATTGACCGGGGCCAACCTCGGTGAGCGGGACGCGCTTGGTACGGAGCACCGTGATCTCGTCGACGAATTTGCCTTGCTTGACCACGTAGCCGGTGCCGATCCAGCGACCGTCACCCGAGCGGGCGACTGGGTTCCAGGCATTGCACTTGTCGAAATCGGCGAGGACCGCGCAAGGGCCGGGGCTGGTGGGGCCGCATTTGAGCGCCTTCTTGAGACTCTTGATGGCCAGTGCTTTCGGTGGCGGTCCCGCGCTGGCCGTCGTCGTGGGCTTGGCCTTGCCCGCGGCCGTCGCCGTGGCACTGGATGCGCCAGCGGTAGGCTTGGGTGTCTGGTCACAGGCAGACACCAAGAGGGGGAGGATCACTAGAACCGAGAGCCTTCGCATGATGACGTCATCTAAGCGACGGCAGCGTGGCTGGGTCAAGCGTCACTGGGCTTGATTGTGGATTCCGGTGCGCCGGGCCGTTCACTCGATTGGTCGCGCGGAGAAACCCACCGAGACGACCCGAGTCGGCCGCGCGGCCACGTCGGCCACGTCGAAGCTGAAGGTGGCACCATCACGCCCGGTGCCCCCTCCGGGCATCTTCACCTGGGAGCGCACCGTGACCGCGACCATCGCACCCTTGGCGTAACTGCTCTTGAGTGGGAACGCTCGCCCGGCCAGTTGCGCCTTGACGCTCTTCTGGACCGCTTGCCAGGTGCTCGCGCTCCCGCCGGTGAAGCCGTTCAGGCTTACCTTGGTGACTCTGCCTTGGGCGTTGACGGTGACCACGAAGCTGCTGCTGCAGTCGAAGGGCGCATCCGAAGCGCGCACGGCGTCGCGAATCACCGATGCAATGGCGCTGCCACCAGGGAAGTCGAGTCCCAGCTTGCGGTCCTTGGCGCGGATCCCGTCGCGCAACACCTTGCTGGCCTGCTTGTGATCTACCGTTCGTCGGGGCGTCTTGGTGGGCGCCGGGAGCATCGTCAGCGGCTCGTCGGGGAGGGCACCTGGGTAGCGCTGCCACAACCGTTGGCTGCCCAAGCCAGGGGGCATGCCATGGGTGCCGTCAATCTCCCCCATTGAAGGCGGCGCGTAGTATTCGGAAGGCAAGGCCGGATCGGCCGTCGGGTCGTCTGGGTGGTGATCGAGGGGTGGCTCGGCGGAAGGGGAGAGCGGTGGTGGCCGGTTGGGGTCGTAGGGACGGGTGGGTCGATCGGGGTCGTAATGGGCGTAGTGTTGCGGACCAAGGGGCAACGACCGGTAGCGGCTCGGCACCTCGGGGCGGAGCGCATGGGTCATGCTCACATCGATGTCGATCTCGCTGCGTTGAGTCGCCGGCCTAGCCGCCAGGAATCTCGTCAGATCCGGTGTCGGTGCAATCACCGCCGCCACCGGTAGCGTCAGGTGCAGCACCGCAGCGGCCGCCAGGAAGTGGACATCCGACAGCATCACTCAGCGCACGTCTCCTGACCGCAAGCCTGACGGCCAGCCGCAACAATCCCCTCGCTGCACGGGATTCGGCCACGGCAGCTTCCACGCTGATCACCAATCATTGTCACAACCATTGTACAGCGGGAGGACGTGTCGCGCCTGATTGCCGACCTTCCGTTGCCCATGTCCCGCTAAATAGCTCAAAGTTGTGTGCCTTGCAGCAACCCAGCCCGCTGAGAGCGCTGGGAGCACGGTCTTGTCTAGCTGGCCGGTTGTCGAGCTTGGTCGCACGGTCTGCCGCTTGGCCCCTGGGCTGGCCTCACGCTCGGTCCTGGCGGCGCCCGCGCCCAGTGGTGGTTCCCAGTGGTCGTTCGGGGTACACCAGCGCCGTGAGGCCGCAGAGCGATGACCCACGGGGCGAGGTGTTGCTCTCCGTCCGGTCGATGGCCGTCGGAAACCAAGGCAAGAGGCTCTTCGAGTCACTGGACTTGGAGCTCCGGGCCAATGAGATCGTCGCTCTTCAGGGACCGTCGGGCTGCGGGAAGTCCACTTTGCTTCGCACCCTTGCGGGGCTCATCGATCCCCTCGCAGGCGAGCTGACCCTGGCAGGCCTACCGCCGGCCGATCACGGCTGGCCGAGCTATCGTCGTCAGGTCACCTACGTCGCTCAGCGGCCGGTCGTTGCTGACGGGACGGTGCGCTCTAACCTTGCGTTTCCATATACATTTTTAACTGCATCTGGACGCCAGCTGGATGCTGACTCGGCGTCCCTCATGCTCGCCCAGATGGGGCTGCCAGAGGGGGTGATCGACTCCGCCGCGCGGACCCTGTCGGAGGGCCAGATGCAGCGTGTCTGTCTGGCTCGCGCCTTGTTGATCGAGCCACGGATTCTGCTGCTCGACGAGCCGACCTCGGCCCTCGATCCCGCGGCCACGGCCAAGGTGGAACAGGTGATCTGCGATGCGCTCCGTGCCACCGCGGCGGCGGCTCTGGTCGTCACCCATCACCGCTCTCAAATCGAGCGCCTGGCGGCGCGCACGGTGGATCTCGAGCCCCTCACCGTCGAGGGCAGTGACGATGGCTGACCTTCCCAAGCTGTGGCTTTCTGCGGCGAGCAGCAGTGGCGCCCTGCCGCTCGGGCCGGTCGACTTGTTGATCGGTGCCGGTCTGGTGCTGGTGGCTGGTGTTATCAGCTTGATTCTAGGTCTCGGACTCGAGAAGCGGCTCGCCATTGCGGCCCTACGTACCGCGGTCCAGCTCCTGTTGGTCGGCTACGTGCTGGTCTTCATTTTCGAGGCAGCCTCCCCCTGGCTGGTCCTCGCGGTCGTGTTGCTGATGACGCTGGCGGCGAGCCGCGCCGCCGTGCAGCGCCCCAGCCGTGCCTACCGCGGGATCTACCTGCAGACCTTCGTCACCTTGCTGGTCACCGGGTCGGTGACCACTGCAGCGGTGACTCAGGTCGTGATCGGCGTCGAGCCTTGGTACCAGCCTCAGTACGTCATCCCGCTGCTCGGCATGGTGTTTGGTAACAGTCTGACCGGCGTCTCATTGTGTCTCGATCACCTGCTCGAGATGCTCGATGAGCGTCGCGATCGTGTCGAAATGGCGCTCGCCCTTGGAGCGACAGCCTGGGAGTCAGCTCGGGATTGCCTGCGGGAGGCTGTTCGTCGGGGCATGATTCCAATCATCAACACGATGACCGTGGCTGGCATCGTGGCGCTGCCAGGCATGATGACCGGCCAGATTCTGGCGGGCGCTGATCCCCTCACTGCAGTGGCCTACCAGATCATCGTGATGTTCATGATCTCGGCGGCCACCTCCCTGGGCTGCATCGTGACGGCCCTGCTCGTCTTCCGTCGCCTGTTCAATACCCGACACCAGCTCATGGCCAGCCGCATCACTCAGCGGGCACCGTGATCGTCGATTAGCTCACTGGGCGAACAGCTGTACCGCCCAGAGCTTGCCTCGCTCGCCTCGAACCACTGCGATTCCGACTCGGTCGAAGCTCGAGTCGAGCATGTTGTCTCGGTGAGAGGGGCTGTTCCACAGTGCGCCGTGGATCCGCCTCAAGGTTGGGGCGCGGGCCACGTTTTCGCCGACTCGCAAGGCCTTCACTTGGGCGCTCTGGACCCGCGACGCTGGTGAGCCGTCACCGGCGTTGTGAACCACCCGTCCTGTCTGGATCATGGTGTCGGCGTGGGCTCGAGCGACCTGGTCGAGCGCCCTGTCCCGGTGCAGCGCTGCCAGCCCCTCGCGGGTCCGGGCCTGGTTGAGCATCCGGAGCAGTTTGCTGGCCGTCGCGGGTACCCCGGGGGCTGGCTGAGCCGACCGCAGGGAGGAAGGGGGCTTCACTCCCGCGAAGACGACGGCCTCCAGCACTGGCCGCGGTCCACCGTCCAAGGTGGCCACGACTTGGACTAGCCAACGGCCGGGGTGATCGAGGTTGAACCGAGCGCGCACCCGCCCTGAGGATAGGGACGTCAAGGCGCGACGGGGCCGGCCTTGTGGACCGAGCAGCACGACCTTGGCGGCCTGCGCCGGCACTTGCATGACCGCTTCGACCGTCAGCCATTGGGACGTTCGCGTTCGTCTTGGCAGGGGCGTCAGATCGGCGAGCGCGTCCACGGTGATCGCCGCAATGACCGGCTCGCCAGCAGCGCTGGCGCCCCGCGCAATCCCACATCGACGTACACCGTGGACCGGTGTTTGGTCGAGCCAGCGACTCATCCGACGGGTGACTGACGACCTGTCGCCGGCGGCGTCGAGCAGCCAGGCACGGGGCCAGACCTGGGCCACGCCGGCGGCCCTCGTCAGCTCTTTGAGCTCTTGCTGGCTCGGTGGCGGCTCGCCCTCGATGCGGCGGCTGACCACCGCCGTCGCCACTTGGACCAGCCCCAAGTCTCGGGAGCCGCACAAGGCGTAGAGTTGCTGATCAGCGGCGCTGACCGGCATCGCGAGCCGTCGCGATTCGGTTGTCTTCGTCCAGCGCAGCGGCTGTTCGGCTTGGGCCCGAGCCGGGCTCAGGGTGAGGTTGCAAAGGGCCAGCGCTAGGATGGTTGCCAGTCGGCCGGTGAGCATCGCGGCCAAGGTAACCGATGGGGGTGAGCTTGTCCCGAAAGTGGCGTTTCCTGGTGCCTCCGGGGCATCCTCCAGCAGGGGCAAAACGGCTCTTTGACGTGAGTTTGCGACGAGACGTGATACGGTCGAGGCGGTGAGCGATGGGTGACTGGAGCAACGCTGCCAAGGTGGGCGCGATGACGATCGCGTTCTCGGTCGCCCTCTACTTTGCCTATGCCTACATCTCACGGGAGGCGGGTACGGGTAGCGGCTATGCCGTGTGGGCCAACCTGCCTGATGTCACCGGCGTGGCACCGCGATCGCGGGTCATGATCTCCGGTGTCCAAGTCGGCGTGGTCGACAAGATCTCCCTCGTCGACGGCAAGGTGCGCGTCGACATCAAGATGAAGCCCGAGTTCCCGCTCTACGACGACGCGGCAATCGGTCGACGAGCCTCCAGTCTCATCGGCGAGTACTTCATCGTGCTGACCCCGGGGACCACCGGCAAAGAGCGCATTCCCGATGGCGGCAAGGTCAAATACGTTATCGAGGAAGCAACCCTCGAGACCCTCCAGATCCAACTCAGAGACATCCTCAGCGACGTCAAGGAGGTCACCGGGACGCTCAAGGACACGGTCGGCAGCGACCAGGGGCAGGAGCGCATCGATACAATCCTGAAGAATCTGGCGGAGACCACCGAGCAGCTCAATGCTGCGGTGCGGGAGAACCGCGTCGGTCTCCGAGACGCGCTCCGCAACGTCAACGCCATTGCGGCCGATTCGCGGCCCGAGCTGTTGGCCATTCTCAACAACATCAAACAGACCACCGGCGACGTGAAGGGCTTCACCGGCAAGGGAGAGCCAGGCGAGCCGTCTGGTGAGCTCCGCAGCACCCTCGAGCGGGTCAACCGGGCGAGCGACAGCCTCGAATCGTTGCTCAAACACGCGGACAATGTGGCCGCTCGGGTCGACCGTGGCGAAGGCACGGTGGGGCGGCTGATGACGGACGAGGCGCTGATCGACGAGGTTGAAGAGGTTGTCTCGGGGGTGAGTGATCTGGTCGGTGGGTTCGGTCGGCTCCAGACCGTCGTCGAGCTCCGGTCGGATTACAATTTCCTCGCCAATACGGTGAAGAGCTACGTCGGTTTGCGGCTCCAGCCCTCGGAGGACAAGTACTACCTGGTCGAGATTGTCAACGACCCCCGGGGATTGACCACCTTCGAGCAAATCGACGTCGACACCACCAATCCGAACGACCCGCCCCACTATCGCGAGATCCGCACGACGACCACCAACTCGTTTCGCTTCAGCTTCCAGTTTGCCAAACGGTTTGGGATGTTCACCGGTCGGTTTGGCTTCAAGGAGTCTACCGGCGGGATTGGCCTCGACGCCCACCTGCTCGACGATCGCTTCGAAGTGCGCCAGGACTTGTTCGGCTTTGGCGAACAGATCGTACCCCGCTGGCGAGTGGCCCTGTCCTACGAGTTCATCCGCAAGCTGTGGCTGCTAGGCGGCGTGGACAACATTCTGTCTGAAGACCGGCGCGACTACTTCTTCGGCTTGCAGCTGCGCTTCAACGACGAGGACATCAAGGGCGCCTTGCCCTTCGCCGGCAGCGCCATCAATTAGCGGTGGGCACCGCCACCAGGCGGCCCTGTTCGACAACTCCTGGCCACCGGTTCACATAGCGCGAGGGCTGACCAGGTCCTGAGGTGTCGACCCACAAGGCCCCTCCCGCTCCTCGTCGACGGACGTCCATGTGGACGAACTTGTTGTTCGGATAGTAGCCACAGCCCGTGTCGGCGAGCTCGACGCAGAGCCGCAATAGGTCCTCTGCTGCGACGCCCTGGACGGCGATGTCGAGCGCTCTTCCCGACCCGTGCTGGCTTCGGTGGGTGCCTGGCTCGAGATCACCGTGGGGGACTCGGTACCCGCTGTAGACGTACAAGGCGCGCCAGGGAAACTTCAGCGCGACCTGATGCAATAGCCACAGCAAGCGCGGATGGAGCATGCGAATGCCGGTCACCCACTCGCCGTGGATGGCTGAGCCTTCCGGTTCGAGGGGCAAGACGGCCGGTCGCGGCACGCCGTTGGGGCGAGCCAGTAGCGAGAGCTTTTCCAGGGCGCCCTCTGGAATCGAGCCGTCGCAGCGAAGTAGGACGAAGCTGTCCTGCTCGCGGCCGTAGCGCATCACGGTGACCGGACGTTCTCGGCAGACCCACCAGGGAGGGGGCTGTTGCTTCGGTGTCAGCGCATCCCACAGGGTCGCGAAGGTCTGGGCGGGAAAGCTCGCGCCAGGTGAGCACTCGCCGCCTGGTCCACAGCCGGCGTTGGCGACCAGGGCGTGGGCCCAGTGGGCGTCGAGGCGTCGCAGCCATGGTGGCACCACCTGGTTGGAGATCTCTAGCTGTGGCGACGGCGGGAAGGGGTCGTTCACCAACGATCCCTCTACTCCGAGGCCCTGTTGGAACCAGTGGCCGTGGCCTGCCACGAAAGGCCAGGCTGCAGGTTGTCGGTCCAGGCGGGATCGGCAGGCCTCGCGACGGGAGCCGAGCACCTCGAGGTTTGGATTGATCGGTCGCGGCCGGTCGGGCTGGTGGCTGGCGGGATCGAAGGGCGCTTCCCAGTCCAGGGTTTTCCAGGGCTGGTTCAGCCAGCTCGCATAAGGGCCGTGGAGGTAGTGAGAGAGCCCGCTGTCCGGTCGTCCCGCCGCGTGCCGGAAGGGGTCGAGAAGTGGCAAGGACGGGGAATCGTCCAGCCTCAGGAGGAGTGCTCTAGGCCCAGGAGTTGATACTGGTCCTGCGGTTGCCGGACGGGGGACGAGGGCACCACCGACCAGGATGGACGTGGCGACCAGCAGGTGGCGGCCGGGATAGCACCGCGTCTTGCCGCGACGGTTGGCCATGAAGCCCATTGAATTTACGGGTGCCGGGAGGGAGCAGCAAGAGGAGAGGTTGGGCTCGAGGGTTCTCGAGCCACCGATGGTCGTGCCGGGGTTGGGGAATGTCTCTATGCTCCCCCTATGACGAGGAAGACTCGCAGCACCGCTGAGGATCTGCGCGGCGCCAGCCGGCTCGTCGTGGCGGCGACCAAGGGCGTCACCGCGGTGGTCCAGAAGATGCACCGCACAATCGGGGGTGGTCCGGCGATTCTCGGGCGGCCCCTCGACGGTCCCATGCGGCTCGTGACCGGTATCGTCTATGGCAGCATTCGCGGTGTCACCACTCTCGTCGGCGTGGGGATCGATGTGGCCCTCGAGCAGCTTTCGCCGTTGTTGGGTGTCAGCCAGCCGGGGCCGGAACGGGACGCGCTGGTCGCCGTGGTCAACGGCGTTTCCGGTGATTACCTCGAAGAAACGAGCAATCCTCTAGCGATCGAGATGCGCTTGCGCCAGGGGGGGCACGCCCTCGAGCTCAACGAAGAAGCACTGGAAGAGACACTAGGAGAGACACAGGGCGGAACGGTGTCTAGGGCGAGCCGCACGTTACTCGTCATGGTGCACGGGTCGTGTATGAGCGATCGGCAGTGGGGTCGCTCTGGCCACGACCATGGTGCGGCGCTGGCGCGGGACCTGGGATACGAAACCGTCTACCTCAACTACAACAGCGGCCGGCATGTCTCGACTAACGGCAGCGACTTCGCGGCCCTCCTCGACCGGCTCGTCTTGGCCTGGCCCAACCCGCTCGACGAGATCGTCATCGTTGCGCACAGCATGGGTGGGCTGATTGCGCGGAGCGCCTGCCGGGCAGCGGAGCTAGCCCCTTTCGGGTGGCGCGAGAAGCTGCGGGCGATCGTCTTTCTGGGCACGCCTCATCATGGCGCTCCATTGGAGCGGGGTGGCAACTGGTTGGATGTGTTGCTCGGCATCAGTCGCTACAGCGTGCCGCTCGCGCAGCTTGGCAAGATCCGCAGTGCAGGGGTGACTGATCTGCGCTTCGGCAACGTGCTGGACGAGCATTGGCGGGGGCGCGACCGCTTCGAGCTGGGCGTCGATACCCGCAGTCCGCTGCCCCTTCCGGACGGCATCGCGTGCTACGCCATTGCGGGGACCACGGACGGCGAGAGCGCCGAGAAGCTCGCCGGAGATGGGCTCGTACCGGTGGATAGCGCGCTGGGGCTGCACGACAAGCCTGAGCTGACCCTCGCCTTGCCAGAGGCGCACAAGTGGACGGCCATAGGCGTGGGGCATCTCGATTTGCTCGACCGGGCCGAGGTCTACGAGCGGGTTCGCTCCTGGCTCTCTCCTGACTAGCCGTGCAGCTGAGGGGCCTCTGCCGCTGCCTCTCATCGAGCCCGTCACCCCAGCGCGATGTGCTCTTCCAACGCAGCTGCCGAGATTGCTCCCTGGCGTAGAATCACGCCCCGCCCTTCGATGCGAGTCAGGTCCAATACGGTTGATGGCGTCTGGACTGGTGTCGCCCCCCCATCGAGCACCAACGAGATGCGCCCTCCGAGGCTCTCCATTACTTCGCTGGCCGACGTGGCCGGAGGGTGTCCTGACAGGTTGGCGCTCGGCGCTACGATGGGGAAGGGACAGGCTCTGAGCAGCTCCAATGCGGTTTCGTGGGCTGGCACGCGCAGCGCTACCGTTTGCCCTCCGGCCACCACGTCATCGGCTACGAGCGAGCCTCGCGGAACCACCAGGGTGAGCGGTCCTGGCCAGAAGGCCGTGGCGAGACGGTCGGCCAAGTCGCTCCAGCGCCGGGCCGCTGCTCGGGCGGCCGTGGCGGAGGGGACGAGCACGCTCAGGGGCTTGGTCGCGGGACGGTTCTTGGCCCCATAGATGCGCCGCACGGCCGGGGCGTCGTCGGCCCGGGTGCCGAGCCCGTACACCGTCTCGGTGGGGAAGGCGACCAGCTGCCCCTCGGTCATCAGTGCGGCTGCCTGGGCAATGGCCGCCAAGCTCACTGGGAGGAGCGCGGTCTCCAGCTGCTGTTGGTCGGCGGACACCACGATCTAGCGCTCGTTGGCAGGTCGAAGGCTACAGCTCAGCCGCCGAACTCCTCGTAGTCTTCGTAGTCCCCAGGAGCCAGGTTCTCGAACCTGGTGAAGTTCGGCACGAAGCGCGTCCGAACCGTCCCGGTCGGTCCATTGCGCTGCTTGGCGATGATGAGCTCTGCGATCCCCCGCTCATTGGTCGAGTCGTGGTTGTAGTACTCGTCCCGGTAGATGAAGATGATGCAATCGGCGTCCTGTTCGATGGCACCAGACTCGCGCAGGTCGCTCAGCATGGGGCGCTTGTCCTTGCCGCCGCGGGTCTCGACCCCGCGGTTGAGCTGGGACAGGGCAATGACCGGAACGTCGAGCTCCTTGGCCAGGTGTTTGAGCCCTCGTGAAATCTCGCTGATCTCTTGCTCGCGGCTGTTGACGCCCTTGCGCCCTTGCATGAGCTGCAGATAGTCGACGATCACTACACCGAGATCTGGAGTGGCGCTGTCCTTGCCTTGGTTGCGTGCATGATCGGCCTTGAGGCGCCGCACTTTGGCGCGCAGCTCGAGAATCGAAAGGGACGGTGAGTCGTCGATGTAGATCGGGAGGTTGGCGAGCTGGGAGGCCGCGCTGGTGAGGCCGGCCCAGTCCTCGGGACTGAGACGTCCCTGCCGCAGCTTGCCGAGATCGACCCGCGCCTCCGAGCAGACGAGTCGTGCGGCCACCTGCTCCTTGGGCATCTCGAGAGAGAACACGGCCACGCCCCAGCCAGGGTTCTCAGATGGCTCGTTGCCGTAGCCAGCCTCACCGGGTCCCGGCACCGTGACCAGCTGGGGGCTCGCGACGTTGACGGCCATGTTGAGTACCAGGGCCGACTTTCCCATGCCAGGGCGCGCCGCGATGATCATCAAGTCGCCGCGATGGAGGCCGGCCGTCTTCTTGTCGAGATCGACATAGCGCGTCGGAACTCCGGTGATCTGATCGCCCCGCTCCGCCGCTTCAGTGAGCTGTTGGAAGGTGGTGGTGAGCACATCCTTGAGAGGATGCACTGTGGTGGTTTCAGGAGTTCGGGCGATGTCGTAGAGCGCCTGCTCAGCCGAATCGATGAACTCTTGAGCCACTCCGACGTCGCCGTAGCCCTCGGCGGCGTATTGCTGACAGGTGGCAATCACCCGTCGCAATCGCCACTTTTCCTTGACCACTCGGGCGTGGGTGCCGACGTGGGCTATTGCTGGGGTCGCGTCCACCAGCTCACCGAGGTACCGGGCGCCGCCGATACGCTGAATCTGCTCTCGGCTGCGCAACCACGACGCGACCGAGACGATATCGATGGGCGTGCCCTCGAGCGCCAAGGCGCGACAGCCCTCGTAGATCAGCCGATTTGCGTCGCTGTAGAAATGTTCGGCCTGGAGCACCTCGAGGACTTGATCCAGGGCGTTGGCGTCGAGCAAACAGGCAGACAGAACGGCTGCCTCGGCATCGAGATCCTGGGGCGGGACGCGGCCGGCCACGATGGGCGGTTCTCGGGGCGGCAGATTGTTTCTGCTGCCGCGCGTCGTCTGCGTCGTCATGAGGTGTCCTCAGGTTTTCCTAGGTGCAACACACAGCTTATGCACAGGGGCTCAAATAGCGGACGCCCCGCGGACTGCTGCCAGCGGGGCGTTGCTCGGCCATATTCATATCACAGAACGTGGCGCTGAAGGTGTTGCGATCAACTCTTGGCGACCACCTCCACCTTGATCGTAGCGTCGATGCCCGCCGCGATCTTGATGATGACCTCGGCCGTGCCGAGCTCTTTGATCGGCTCCATTTGAAGCTTGCGCCGATCGATCTCGACGCCTTGTTCGATCAGCGCTTCCTCGACGTCTCGTGAGGTGATTGAGCCATAGAGCTTTTCCTCCTCACCAGCCTGCGCCTCGATCGTCACTTTGACCTTTGACAGCTGGGCGGCCAGCTGCTCGGCCTCGCCTCGGAGCTTGAGCGCCCGCTTCTGGGCGATGCGCTTCTCGTGCTCGATTCGTTTGACGTTGTGCTTGGTCGCCAGCGCGGCCAATCCGCGGGGGATCAAGAAGTTGCGGGCAAAGCCCGGCTTCACCCGGACGAGCTCGCCGCTGTTACCGACGTTGGGGAGATCCTCGGTGAGGACCACTTGGACATTCCGTGCCATGATTGAGCCTCAGGTGCCGCTAATCCGCCATGGTGAAGGGGAGCAGCGCGATGATCCGCGCCCGCTTGATCGCAGTGGTGATGGCCCGCTGGTGCTTGGCGCACGAGCCGCTGATGCGTCGCGGCACGATCTTGCCACGCTCGGTCACGAAGTACCGAAGCGCCTGAGGGTCTTTGTAGTCGATGGCCAGGTCCTTGTCGGCACAGTAGCGGCACACCCGCCGCCGACCCCGCCGCCGCCAGGGCATGTCGCGGTCGTCATTGTCGCCACCGCGGCCCCGAGGGCCATCATCGTTGCGCCGTCCGCCCGGCCCGCCTTGAGGAGACCGGCCATCGGAGCCGGATCTGGAAGAACCCGTGTTGCTCATTGTCAATCCTCCTTCTTGGCGCTGGCGTCCGCGTCAGTCTTGTCTTTCGGCGCTTCTTTCGCGGCCGTTTCGGTTGCCGGCTTGGCCTCGGCGTCCGGCTTTGCCTTTGCGGCGGGCTTTGCCTTTGCGGCGGGCTTGGCCTCTGCGGCGGGCTTGGGCTCTGCGGCGGGCTTGCCCTCTGCGGCGGGCTTGGCCTCTGCGGCGGGCTTGCCCTCTGCGTCGGGCTTGGCCTCTGCGTTGGGCTTGGCCTTAGCGCCTTCTTCTCCCTCGCCCTTGGGTGCTTCGGGAGCCGGTCGCGCCGGACCGCGGTCATCGCGATAGCGGCGATGGCGGTCGGGGATCGCGTGATCGAGTCCCAGCTCACGCTCTCGCGACAGCTCTGGCTCGTCAGGCTCTTCCGGCAGGTCGAAGTCGAGTGCCAGCTCTTCTTCGGGGATCTCCGCGTCCTTCATGGGCACGTTGGTCCGCAGTTGAATCGTCTGGTAGCGAATGACGCTATCCACCAGACGCAACTGACGCTCGATCTCGGCCACCGCTTCGCCGCGGCCGAGGTACTTCACGTAGACGTAGGTGCCGCGGTGGTGTCGCTGGATGGGGTAGGCGAGACGCCGACGTCCCCACAGCTCCGCACCGGTGAGCAAACCGTTGTTGCCCTTGATGGCCTCAGCGACCCGGCTGGCGACGTTGTCTGCCACCTCTCGGTCGATGTTGGGCCGAAGGATGTAAATGGTCTCGTATTCTCTACCGTGGCCCGGCGCGAGCGCGACTTGGCTCATGGCTTCCTCCTGGACTAGTCCTTGCGGACTGGGCCCCGCAGCATGGAATAAGCCGCGGAGCGAAGAGCAAGAAAAGGTTAGCTACCCTCGTTGGGCTCGTCGGTAGTTGTTGGCGCTCCGGTTGGCTCGCCGTCCTTCGAGTCCTGCTGTTTGGGAGCTTTCTTCTTCTTGCGTCGAGTGTTTCGAGTTTTCATAGCGGCTTCGATGCCGCGGGCGGCGACGTCTAGCACACTTTTCGCTGCGATTCGCAAACAACTCGGCAAATTCTCGCGTTCCGAGCTCCGGAACCCGCTCAGCACGTAGTCCGACACTTCCCCCTGGAACTCAGGTGGCGGGCGGCCGATACCGATTCGAACCCGGCAGAAGTCAGGGGTGCTCAGTCGGCCGATGATGGAACGCAAGCCATTGTGGCCTGCGTGCCCGCCGCCCTGCTTCAAGCGGATGGTTCCGAAGGGCAGGTCGAGATCGTCGTGGATGACGATGATGCTAGGTGGCGGGATCTTGAAAAACGCTGCACAGGGCTGCACCGAATCACCGGAGCAGTTCATGTAGGTCATGGGCTTGAGCAGCAGCGTCTCGACATCTTCGATCGAGGTGCGGACGATCTCTCCCGAGAACTTGGAACGAGATAGACCTGCGCCGGATCGGCGAGCCACCTCGTCGACGGTCATGAATCCCACATTGTGGCGGTGGGCGGCGTATTCGCTGCCGGGATTTCCCAGGCCGACAACCAACAACATGCCGAGCGCCTCGTGCGATGGCCTGCTTTGGGCCCGCGGGACCCGCCTTAGGCTGGGTCCCGCGCGGCGACCGATCAGCCCTTGCGGTCTTTGCGGTCTTTGCGGTCTTTGCCGTCTTTGCCGCCCTCGCGGTCTTTGCCGCCGTCAGCAGCTGCGTCGCCGCCTTCGCCCTCGGCGCCGGCTTCACCGTCTTCGCCCTCGGCGCCCTCTTCACCCTCGGCGCCTTCTTCACCCTCTTCGCCCTCAGGCGTCTCTTCCGTCTCGACGCGAGGCGGCTGGACGATCACGATCTTGCGATCCGGGGGCAGTAGGGGCTCGGCGCCAGGCGGAACGGCCAGCTCTTTGACCCTGATATCGTCATTGATCTCCAGCGCGCTGACGTCGTGCTCGACGAACTCCGGAATCGCCGAAGGCAGGCAGCGCATCCTGAGGGTGCGCACGGTAACGAGCACCGTGCCGCCTTCCAGCTCGCCAGCTGCCTTGCCGGTGGTGACGAAGGGTACCTCGACCTCGATGGGGACGTTCTCATCGATGCGGATGAAGTCTGCGTGGAGCAGCTGACGGGAGATGGGATGGACCGTGTAGTCCTTGACCATCACCGGGCAGTTGTCGGTGCCCTCGATGTCGAGATCGATGATCGTGTTTCGCCCTCGGTCGGACAGGAGGATGGCGCCCAAGGCGTCGTGCTCCACCGTCAGCGTGAGGGTATCGGACCCACGCCCGTAGGCCACGGTCGGAACCAAGCCAGCAGTTCGCAAGCGACGAGATGGGCCTTTGCCGCGTTCTTGACGCGAGGTGGCTTTGAGCGGGACCTTTTCCATGGCGAACCTCTTGGGACGTTCAGCGTTGCTCAGGCGAACAGCGAGCTGACCGAGTCGGAATGATGAATGCGTCGGATGGCCTCGGCCAAGAGTGGCGCGATGCTGACGACTTTGATCTTGCCGCAGGCGACGCCGGCGTCGCTCAGCGGAATCGAGTTGGTGACGACCACCTCTTCGAGAGGTGACTTGGTGATGCGATCGATGGCCGGGCCAGACAGCACCGGATGGCTGACGCTGGCCGAGACGGAGGCCGCCCCGGCGTTGCGCAAGGCCACCGCGGCGTTGCACATGGTGCCTGCCGTGTCGAGGATGTCGTCCACGATGACGCACCGCTTACCGGCGACCTCGCCGATGATGTGCATCACCTCGCTCTCGTTGGCCTCTGGGCGCCGCTTGTCGATGATCGCGAGAGTGCCTTTGAGGCGTTTGCTGTAGGCACGGGCGCGCTCCACGCCGCCGGCGTCGGGGGAGACGACCACGGCGCCGGTGTAATTGGCCCGCAAGTGCTCTTGAAGCAGTGCCTGCATGGCGAACAGATGGTCGAAGGGGATGTTGAAGAACCCCTGAATCTGCCCTGCATGAAGGTCGACGCCTACTACGCGGTTGACGCCGCCGGCCTGCAACAGGTCGGCGATGAGCTTGGAGGTGATCGGCGTCCGTGGCCTGACCTTTCGATCTTGGCGGGCATAGCCGAAGTAGGGAATGACCGCGGTAATCGAGCCCGCCGAGGCGCGACGCAGCGCGTCGACCATGATCAGCAGCTCCATCACGTGGTCGTTCACCGGCGTGCAGGTGGGCTGCAAAACGTAGGTGTCCACGCCGCGCACGTTCTCCCCGATGACGGCAAAGAGCTCGCCGTCAGAGAATCGTGTCAGCCGGGCGTTGCCAAGCGGGTTGTCCAGGTACTTACAAATCTCTTCCGCCAGCACCTTGTGGGCGCTACCCGAAAAGATTCTCATGCTTCGACCGATCACCACGAACCTCGTAGGTGTAGGAAAAGCGGGCGCCGCTTATAGCTACCGGTATCGGCGGAGTCAACCAGCGCACTGAGGTAGGGGAAGAAGAGAGTTTCGGTTCGCTATGTTTTCTGTGTAAACATGGTGACGAGTCGCCACAATTGCTCCCCAACCGGCTATGGTGCCACAAGTGTCGTTTCCGTGCGCCATCGTGCGCCTTGAGTGCGGCCCGATCCAGTAACCCGTAATCGAATGCGCATCCGCTTTGCCACCAAGACGGACGTCGGTCTGTTGCGTGAGCGCAACGAGGACTCGCTCCTCGTTTTCCCGAAGTATCGGGTAGGGGCCGTGGCCGATGGCATGGGTGGGCACTTGTCCGGCGATGTTGCCAGCGCCCTCGCTGTGTCCACCTTGAGAGGGTTCTATTCCAACACTATCGGTCCCGACCGCACCTGGCCGTTCCCTTACGACAACGATCTGACTGAAGAGGAGAACTGCGTGGTGGTGGGCGTAAGGCTGGCCAACCAACACGTGTTCGCCCGCGCCCGTCGCAGTCAGAACGAGTCTGGCATGGGGACGACGCTGGTCGTCGTGGTGTTCTCTGAGAGCGGCGAGCAGGTCATCGTCGGGCACGTGGGCGATAGCCGCTGCTACCGAGTTCGCGAGGGGCAGCTCACGCAGTTGACGAGTGACCATTCGCTGGTCAGCGAGGTGACCGAAATCGCCCCGTGGTTGAGCGAGGACGAGGTCAACCAGCTTCCGTCTAACGTGATCACTCGTGCGCTCGGCATGGCGCCTGACGTGGTGGTCGACTTGCTGACCACCGAAACCCGGGTTGGCGACACCTATTTGCTCTGCTCCGACGGTCTCAACGGAATGCTCACCGACCCGGAGATTCTAGAGACCTTCAGCGCCGCCGATTCGCTCGAGGCGATTTGTGATCAGTTGGTGACCAAGGCCAACGCTGCTGGCGGTAACGACAATACGACCGTGGTGGTGGCGCGAGTCTATCCGGAACACGAGGCCGCCAGCGACGGTAACGTGGAATCTGGCGCGGAATCTGACGGCGATTCTGCTGACGGCGATTCTGCTGACGGCGATAGCCCCGAAGCCGGCGATGACGACGAGTTCGCCGAAGAAGCCACCGTCGTGGCGGACCGCGACACCGATTCCGCCTCCACCGAGTCCGAGTCTCCGAGCGAAGAGTCTGTCGAGATCATCATCGGCGGTGCCATCCAAGTGCTCGAAGACCGCGGCCAGCTCGACGGGTTTCTGGACGATTAGCGTGCGCGGCTTTGCCCGTTCGGTCGTGCGCGAAGCCGCGGTGGCCCCCGGCCG
>JAUVCD010001074.1 GCA_030590865.1 Myxococcales bacterium
CCTGGCGCACGCCAAGAGCGATGAGGAGCGTCTGGCGATCCTCAACGAGGTGGTCGAGAGCATCCGCACCACGGTCTACCGGCAAACACTCTTTGCCGAGTTCGAACTCCGCGCCCACCAGGCGGCCGAAGAAGGCACACCCCTGACCGCCGATTTCCTCAACACGACCTACCGTGAACTCATCCGCCACTACTACGGCCCGGACTTCACCATCGACGCCAACGACGACATTGAGTGGGCCTACGTGCCGCACTTCTATTACAAGTTCTACATGATGTCGTACGCCACCGGCCTGTCGAGCGGCATTGCGCTCGCCGACCTCGTCGTCAAGGGCGACAAGGAACGCGACGCCTACCTGAGCATGCTCAAGGGGGGTTCGTCGAAACCGCCGCTCGAACTGCTCAAGGCCGCTGGCGTCGATCTGACCAAGCCGGATGCGATTGTTGCGGCGACGCAGCTGATGAAGAGTTCACTGGCGAAGATGAGCGAGCTGCTCAAGCACGAGGGCAGCAAGTAAAGCGACGCTGCGGCTCGAAGCCAGGATCATTTGACAGCACGTAACACAATGACTACATGTAACACATGGACACAACCATCCGTAATCTGGATGAAAAAACCTACCGTCGCCTGAAGTCGACCGCAGCTTTGAGTGGGCGTAGCATTGGCGAGCTCGTGAACGAGGCGCTGAGAGCGTATCTTGACCGGCCGAATGGACTCGATCGGCGCTCGAGCTTGAGGAGCTGGAAGCCGCGGGACTATCCAGAAGGTTGCGAAAGGCTGAGTGAAGGCATCGATCAGATGCTGTACGAGGTCGACTAACCGTGCTGATCCTCGACTCGAGCTTTCTCGTCGCCTTCCACAACAGGAACGATGTCCATCACCCGGCGGCTTCGCGCATCATGGAGCGCTTTCTCGATGGCGAGTGGGGTGACGGATTGCTCGCGGAGTACGTCTTCCTGGAGGTCGTCACCGTCCTCGCCGCCAGGCTCGACATCGCCACCGCAGTCACGACCGGTGAGCTTCTCTTGGATGCCGTTGAGTTGGAGTTCGTGCCATGCAGTGCCATTTTTCGTGGCGGATGGCAGACGTTCGCAGCTCAACAAAATTTGTCGCTCAGCTTCGTTGATGCGACGTTGGTTGCTCTCGCCCGGGAGCGAAACGCCCCCCATCTTGCAACTTTCGACCGTGGCTTTGATGGGGTCCGTGGCGTGATTCCTGTGGGTGAGTAGTCGCCAGCGCACGTGCACAGTCTCCTGCTCGTCAACCGCCCTTTCGCAGCCACTGCCGCACAGTTGGAGCATTCACCGTCGTGCCAGCGAGCTTCTGCGGCTCACCCGTGAAATGAAACTGCGTTCCAAGAAACTCACCATCGAGACGATCGCCGCATAGGCGGAAGCGAAAGCGAGCGGAGACCGCCCCGTTGAGCTGCTTGAGTGCGCTCCTGGGTAGACCCATCGCCAACAGCAACGCATCGCCTACGCTGGCGCGGGCCAACCAGACGCGACCAAACAGAGCCCAACCCCGATAGAGCTCATGCCCGCCCTCACGCGGGCAGCGGCCGCTGAGTCGGGGGCCCACCTGCCACAGCTCAATGAGCCGGTCGCCGTCCTGCCAGAGGCCGCCGACCGACGTGAGCAGACCACCCATGAGCGCAGCCACGGCAAAGATGGCAAGCGCCGAAGCAACAAGGATGGCCAGGAGAGTGTCCGCGTCGATCATCTGTCGAGAAGCGTAGCACGAGTGAGGCTGTCACGGCCAAAGCGCTCGGCGATGGCAGCGGAGACCTGCTGCACGCGCGCGCGTTTCTCTTTGACCGGATCGGGAAACAGACCGCGCGGCGGCGGGCCGGTGAGCAAGTCACCCACCGTCACCCCGGTCAGCCGCACCCCTCTG
>JAUVCD010000738.1 GCA_030590865.1 Myxococcales bacterium
TGTCCAGGATCAAGAAGAACGCGTTGCCGTAGCGGTAGCTGAACCACTGCTCGTTGCCTGGTTGGGCCAGCAGGTCGAAGAACCAATGCGAGCTCTCGTCATGGTTGCCCAGGGCCGCAATCATCGGCGTGTGCTGGATCAACGGTTGTAGCGGACCGAAAAAGCGCTCGCCCCATTGGGCGTAGTCCGAGCCGGACCACACGAAGTCGCCGAGGCCGAGCAACAGATCCGGCTGCTCGTCCCGCATCTGGGCCACCAACTGGCTGAAGATCTCTGGCCGCTCCTGGCTGTCCCCCCACAGGCAGAAGCGAAACGGCGTGCCCGGCTCAGGTGCCAGCTGGACCGTGGCCTGGCTGCTGGTGACCACCGTGCCCTGGTCGTCGGTGGATTCGACTGAGTAGCTCAGCTCCTCGGAGGGTGCGCGATCCTGAATTCGGATCTCGTGGATCGTGGCTCCTGGTGGGCTGGCTGCGGTGAGCGATTGCCCGCCGGCCAGCACCTCGACCCGACCATCGGCGGGGACGGTGGTTTCCCACAGGATGGTGAACGCCTGGGGCGTCATGTGCTGCACATAGGGTCCCTTGATGATCGCCAGGGCACCGTCGGCTGGCGGCTCGTCCACCTCTCCGCAAGCCGCCACAGTAGCGGCGAATGCGACGGCAGCCATCGTCGACTTGCGCGTCATCTGCGTAGTGTAGCAGGCAGCCCTCGAGGTGCTGGTGGTCGGGCCACCCGCCTGCGACGTCCTGTGCCTGGCCAGGCGCCCGAGCTACAGCGGCTCCGGTGGCTCGAGTGATGAGCTCAGCACTTTGCACGGCTCGTCGACGTCACCACACCCGCAGCGGTTGCCACCCTGGTCGTTGAGCACGTAGTCGAGCTCGCCGTCCAGGTGGATGGCGTTGCAGTCGAGGAAGCTGGTCGCGATGTTGATGGTCCCGGTGAACAAGCCGATTCCGGCCCGCGGACTGGTCTCGATCCGCGAGCGCGAGAGCGTGGCCGTCCCAAAGAGGATGTCGATGCCGTCGCCCGACCCTCCCAGAGTGCTCGTGATGCCGTCTTGGTTGACGTGGATCCCGTCGAGGGTGAGCTGTGAGTCCACGCTGAGCACCCCCGCTTCGGCGCTGCGTTCCACCAGCGTGGTCAGCACAGTCATCGTGCAAGGTGCTGCCGTCTCTGGTGAGACCTGCACGTTGATGCCCCGTCCGAAGTGACCGTCATTGGGAAGGGAATCGCGGATCCACAGCCCTTCGGCGATGCCGTCCGAGCCCTCTACGGCGAGCGCCACCTCATGGGTTCGCTCGATCAACGAGCGGCGCACATTCAGGGTGGCCCGCTGTCCACTCCCAGGATCGTCTCGTACCGAGATCCCCCGTCCGAAGTTGTTGTCGCTCGGTTGCGGCGCGACGTCGCGGACCGTGGTCGTGTCGATGTCCAAATCCGAGCCGGCGGCGAAGATCCCGGCGTCGCTTCCCCCTTCGACGACCACCCCGCGCAGCGTCGCCACGCTGCGGGTGCCCACGACCGGCTCGATGCCGGCGATCACGGCGCGACCGAAGGTGCCGCTGTTCGAGGGAACCATGTTCCGAAACAGCGTGGCCTCGATCACCAGATCGGCGGAGCCTGCATAGACGCCGACCTGCTGGTTTCGTTCGAAGCGCGAGCCCAGGACCGTCAACGTCGGGCGGCCGAGGGTTTGCGGGTCGGCATACATTTCCACCCCGTGACCTCCGAAGCCCGCTCCGTCGGTCACCGAATCGCGGATCTCGACCCGATCGAGCAATACGTTGCATGCGCCGGAGATGAAGACAGCCATGTCGATGACGTTTTCGACCAACGAGTCATGGATGACGACGCCGACGGGGCCGAACGCGTCCTCGATGTCGATCGCCCGATCGGCAGTGTCATGGACCCGGACGTGGCCGATGGTGACATCGCTCGAGCCACTCAGCGCAATGCCGCGGGTGGCGCCGGTGATCGCAAGGCCGCGGATCTGCGTACCGTGAGCACCCGGCCGGATGAACAAGGCGGCGTAGGCCGTCGCGATCCCAGCCAGGGTGACCTCGTCAGGACAGGTGCCCAAGAGGTGGACGGCCTTGCCAGCGATTTCCACCTCCTCAACGTAGGTTCCCGCCCCGATGGCCACGACGGCGCCGGGGGAGGCCGCGTCGATGCCCTGCTGAATCATGGCCCACGGTCGGTTGCTGCTGCCGTCGCTGTCGGTGCCGCCGTAGGCAGCGTCCACGTATTGGGTCGTCCCATCGAGCTCGACACCGCTCCAACCGTCGCACGGGAGCACCGGGCGGCAGGCGGTATCCCCGGGAAGGGCCGTTTGGCCAGGCGAGCAGTTTGCTTCAGGCAAAATGGCGTAGCAGCCGCCATCAGCCCAGCTGAAGCCAAGGGCGCAGCCATCGGCCGGTACCCCCACGGTGACGCAGGTGCCGTCGAGCACCACGCCCCCCACACAGGGCGTGTCACCGATCGGGTCGGGTGAGGTTTCCGACCCTCCGCATGACGTCAGGAGCAAGGTCCCGGCAACCAACCATGACGGGCGCACCGCTCCAGCTTATCGCTTATGACGGTCAGCGTCTGCTGCTCGAGCCGCTGCCGCCGGTGCTCGAGCGTCCTCCGCTCGAGGCTCGATCACCACAGCCCGTCATGGACACCCACATTCGGGCGCTGGCCAAGCTGGGGATCGCAGGCCCCGGCGTGGGGGCTGCTGTCGGTGGGCGCTCCATTGGGGATGCAGATCTCCTCTGGGCCGGTCCACGGGCGCACCTGGAAGCAGCGTTCGGTGTGCATCCCGTCGACGGCCTGTTCAGAGACGATGTCGTGGGTGCCGGGCAGCGCCATCTGCTCGGCGTCGTAGTAGAAATTGTAGTCCGCCTGCAGGCTCGCCCCGGCCGCTGTGTTACGCCCCGCTTCGATGAGCACGTTGCAGCGGTAGTCGCCCGCGTTGCCATAGGCTGCGACCCAGCGGTCGCTGTCGATGATGATGTTGCGATAGATCTCGCAGTTCGGGCCCTCGGGATAGATCGCGGTGCCCTTCTCATCGTCCCGGCGCACCGAGTAGATGAGGTTGTCGATGGCCGTGTGGTGGTCGTTGATGAAGGTCATCGCTCGGGGGGAGTCCCAGATGATGTTGCCCTGATAGAGCGTGTAGCGGGCGGTCATGTGAACCACAGAAGCCGCCCCGCCGGAGCCGGTACCGCCGCAGGCGGTGTCGGTAGACTTGAAACCCCACATGCGGTTGTTGCTGACCACCACGATGTTGTCCGGACCGGTGCCGGCGGCCTTCAGATCGATGGCGTTCTCGGCGCAGGCGCAGGCGCCTTGGGGATCGAGGTTGCCGTTGCAGTCGGTGTACATGCCGTCGGTCAGGTAGAGGTCGTTGTTGTCGATGATGGTGCCGCCGAAATCGATCCCGTGGGTGCTGTCGTCGACCCGGTAGGCCTGAATGGCGTCGGTGCAGTCGTAGATCTCGTTGTTGAGGATGCGGGTGCCGCGGATGACCACGTTCTGGTCGTCGTTCGAGCCTGACAGCACCATGCACACCCGATCTGAATTGGGAGACTTTGGGGCGTTGCGCAGCACACTGTTCTGGATGGTGTTGTAGTGAGCGCCGTGGCGAACGACGACGGCGGCGTTGTCGAGGAGCACCCGGTTTAGGACGTTGTGATCCGAGCTCTCCTCGAACAGCACCCGCTCCCAATCGCCGGTGATGGTGAGGCCATCGACGACCCAGTAGCGGGCATCCGTCACCCGCATTCCGCCGATGATGGCTCGCTCGGCCTCGCCCTGCATGGCCGGGTGGCGGTCGTCCGTGGGATCGGCTGGATTGTAGTAGCGCAGGTAGCGAGGAGCTTCGGCGGTTCCGTCCAGGGCGAGGCGAGGCTCCACGGCGCCGTAGTTCCCAGGGGCCACGCAGAAGATGCGATAGTCCTCGCTGTTGATGTCCTCCCAGTCGCTGTCCTGCTGGATCAGGCGGACGCTGGGGTCATGCTCGTCGCAGTCAGGCAGCGTCACGGGGATCTCGAAGGGCCCCACGGGCAGCACACCATCAGGGCGGCCGTCAGTCGTCCAATCAGCCGTCTCATCATCCGAGCACCCGGGCAGCGCCGGGACGGTGAAGAGGATGACCAGCAGATGACCGAGCCCGTGGCATTTCATCATCCCCAGGGTATCGGGTGGCTCTAGTCACGCCAACCGGTCTGGTCGTGCCCGGGCGTTCGGGACCGACATCCCTGCGACGGGAGAGGGGAGTCTCGGGTACAGTAGACGACAGGTGGACTACATGCAGAACCGACGAAGCTCATGGGGTCTCGCGGCTGTCATCGCCTTGGTCGGGGTTGGCTGTGACGACGAGGACGGTTCCAT
>JAUVCD010000470.1 GCA_030590865.1 Myxococcales bacterium
GGCCAGCAAGGTCACCCTGCGTGGGTGCACCCTGGAGGACAACCACGAGACATCGCTGCTGGTGATGGGTGCGACCCTCGAAGGGAGCGGTCTACTCGTCCGGCGCACCCTCCCCTGGCCGGATGGCGGGCTGTTCGGGCGGGGGCTCGGCGTGCAGTCCTGGGAGGACACCCTGGGGGTCGCGTCGCTCGTCGGTACGCGCATTGCCGACAACCACGAATTCGGCATCTTCGTGAACGGCTCGATGGTCACCCTGCGAGGGGTCGCCATCGCCGACACGCGGCCGCGCGTGGCGGATGGGCGCTATGGGCGAGGCCTCAACGTCCAGGGACAGGGCGCCGTGGCCGAGATGCTCGGCGGTACGGTCGCCGACAGCCACGAGTTCGGGATCATCGCCATCTCTGCCGAGCTTTCGGTGGAGGACACCCGCGTCAGCGACACGGTGGCGCTCACCGTGGATGGTGGATTCGGCGATGGCGTGACGGGCTTCTCCCTGGATGGGCCCGCCAGCGTCGCGCTGCGCAACAGCCTCGTAGAGCGGTCCGCACGGGCTGGTGTCAGCAGCTTCGGCGCGACGATGGGCATCGCTGACGACCGCGTCGAGTGCAACAAGCTCGACCTGGTGGCCGAGCCCTTCCAGGGGACCCCCGCTGCGTTCACCAACAATGGTGGCAATTGGTGTGGCTGCGGTGACGACGCCAGAACCTGCAAAGCGGTCGGCGCCGGCCTCGAGCCTCCCAGTGTTGTGGACGCCCCGCCTCCGTGAGGCAACGACCCCACCTGGGTTCCACTAGAACGATCCTAATGGTGGCGGCAGCCACTGACCGGCACCCTCCCCGTCTCCTGGGCCGCTCGCTAGCCGAGCGGTCGGCGCCGTCGACGCCACCAGAGACCGAGCGCTGCGCTCAGCCAGCCCCAGCTGCCATGGCTCGATCCGGGGCTCGCCCGGCAATCGCAGGACCCGACGAGGCCGTCATTGACCGCCGGTACGCCCTCACCTCCGACGCCTGCCACGCCTGCGCCATAGCCCCCTGAGCCGCTACTGGTCGAGCCACCGCCAACGCCGCTGGTACTGCTGCTGCTGCCACAGACGTCGTCCTCGTCAGTCTGGCCGTCGCAATCGTTGTCCTCGCCGTCGCAGATTTCAGGCTCTGAAGCGAGCAGGGACTGGCACTCGATCATCCCCTCGATGCATCGCTCCAAGCCGTCGGCACATTCGCCAGGCTGACCGGTATCGCAGGCCAGCGTGCCGCCGCCAGGATCGGGACCGTCGCAAACGGTCCAAGGATCCCAGTCACAGCTCGACGTGCAGCTGCGACTGCGCTCACCGCAATCGCCGCAGGCCTCGGTTTCCGTATCCCCGTCGCCACAGGCTCCCTCGCCGGTGCAAGCGCTCCAGCTCCCCCATTGGCAGTCGTTGCCGCAGCTGCGGCTCTCTTGGCCGCAATGGCCACATCCCTGCGTCTCAGTATCGCCATTCTGACACTGGCACTGGGTGTTGCTGATGATGAACCCACCGGTGAAGTAGCTCGCCGAGTAGTTCCAGGTGCGCATGCCGTCGTTGCAGCCACTGCAGCAGTTCATCTCGGTCACCGTAATGTCGCTGCCATTAACGGCGGTAACCCAAGCCACATGCCCCCAGGTGCCGATGTCGCGGCAGGCAATGCTGCCGACCACTGGATTGGAGACGACGCTGAAGTCCTGGTGCTGACTGGCAAAGCTAGCCCAGGTGTTGGCGTTGCCCCACCCCGGAAGACCGTAGGCCCAGTTGCAACAGGCCGAGTGCCAGGCCCACCAGGTGCAATTGCCGAAGTTGCCACCACCATTGTCGCAACAGGGGTAGGGGTTGCTGGCATTGCACGGGCAGTCGTCGGTCTGACCGTCGCATTGGTAGACCGCGCGGGCCTCTGAGGCGGGTAGCGAGAGCAGCGCGACGATCCCCACGCCCAGCAGACCTCGTGCCCAGACTCCATTGACGACCCTCACGGCGTCACCTCCGGCTCGAGCTCGGTGATGATGCGCTCGAACAAGGCAACGGCCCGCGAGTCATGGGCGAGCAAGCAGGTGATCAGGAAGACCCGCCCGCCCGCCGCGACCAGGGCCGTGGTTCGGGGGTGGGCCTGGGGGGAGCTCGGGTGCTCGAGAACCAGGCCTTCCAGATCCCAAGCCGTGAGGCGGCGGGTCGTGGCGCTGCGGCTGTCGTCGAGCAGAAACGAAAGGTGTCGCTCGAGCCAGGCGGCCGCCGGCCGGCGCTGCGGGTCATCCCACAAATCGATCCGCACCGCCTGGTGGTCCCCGAGGGTCACGGTGATCTGATGGCGAATTTGGTCGATGGGCCCCGACGGGTCGAAGTGACGAGAGGTGACTTTGAAGTCGGAAACGGGCACGGGGAAGCGACAGCCGGCACGAGCATCATGGTGTGCTCGGAACGGCTCGGCGACTCGCGGGACGGCGACTGAGGGTTCTGCAGGGTGCTGCTGAGCGTGCTGAGGATCGCCAAGCGGCCCATCCACCAGCGGCCCATCCACCAGCGGGTCGGTGGCGCAGCCCCCGGCGCTGGCCACCACCGCCACCAGCATGCCACCCAACCAGCGCCCTGTTCGTTTCAGTGCCACACCTCATTATCGCCGCCCCGGCCCGCGCTGTCGCTAGCCAAAACCTGTTCCTCACGGCGCCCACCACGCTGTTAGACTCGGCTGGTGATCGCCAGGCTACTTGGAGTGCGACCGAAGGACCGCCGCGATACGGCGGTTGCCTTCGGCACCTTGGTGGCCATCCTGGCGGCTCACGCGATGCTCGAGACCGCCCGAGACGCGCTCTTCCTCGACAAGCTCCCTGCCAAGCACCTCCCCCTTGCCTACCTAGCCATCGCAGCCCTGGCCCTGGTGGTCAGCAAGCTCAACCAGCAAGCCATCGCGCGCGTCTCCCGGCGCCTGCTGCTCAGCGCGTCGCTCCTCGTCGGTGGGCTGATCACCGCGAGCTTCTTCCACTTCACCCGAGCGGCCGATCCGTTGACCCTCGGGGCGCTCTACGTGTGGTGTGGGCTCTTGGCCACCATCGTGGTGGTCCAGTTCTGGCTGCAGCTCGCCGATGTGCTCGATGTCAGCCAGGCCAAACGAGTCTTCGCGGTGATCGGCGCCGGTGGTCTGGTGGGGGCCACCCTCGGCTCGGTACTCGCCGGAGCGCTCCTGGCCGTGGTCCACGATGCCCGGGTGCTCTTGCCCGTGTCGGGCGGCCTCTTCGTAGTGGCAGCCATCCTCTCCCTCGGCTTCAAGAACGCCGCGGAAACCGAGGAGCCGCGCCGCCGCCGCCATCCGCCGCCCGCTCGCACGTCGACCCTACAAATGGTCCGAAGCGACGGCTATCTCTCGCGACTCTTCTTCATGGTGCTGGTGGGCGCCGTGCTCGTCACCGGTGTCGACTACCTGTTCAAGGCTACCGTCGCCGCGGAAGCCAAGGCCGCGGGCTGGGAGCTCGGCAGCTTCTTTGCCCGCTACTACGCGGTGGTCAACGGGCTGTCGCTGCTGGTGCAGCTATTGCTAGCGCAGCGGCTGCTTCGGATGGTGGGCGTCAGCCGAGCGCTGTGGCTGCTGCCCGGCCTCTTGCTGCTCGGCTCGCTCGGCTTTGCGCTGACCGTCGGCCTATTGCCGGTGTTGCTCTTGAAAGGCAGCGATGGCGCCCTTCGTCACTCGGTGCACCGCACCGCCAGCGAGATCCTCTATCTGCCGCTCCAGCGCAACGTGCGCGAACGGTTCAAGGCCTTCGCCGAGGCGGTCGGCCAACGAGGGGGCCAGGCCCTCGCCTCGCTCATCATCCTGGCCGCGACGAGCCTGAGTGCCACGCCTCAGATCATCGGCTTGGGGCTGGTGGCCATCGCGGCGCTGTGGGTCGTCACCATGATCGGTCTGCAGCCCCGCTACCTAGAGCTGTTTCGCAAACAGCTGCGGGACGGCATGCTGGACAGGGACGTCGACATTCCAGATCTCGATCTCGCCTCCTTCGAGCTGCTGGTCTCCACCCTCAGCGCCGAGGACGACGCCGAGGTCATTGCAGCACTCGAGATGTTCGAGAGCTACGGCAAGACCGATCTGGTGCCGGCGCTCATCCTCTATCACCCGTCCCGCGAGGTGGTGCTGCACGGTTTCGAGATGTTCGCCAAGTCGGACCGGCAGGACGTCAGGCGCCTCATCAGTCGCCTCTTGGGCCACGAGGACGAGCAGATTCGGGCGGCGGCGCTGCGCACCTTGTCGGCAACCGAAGCGGACGAGGAGCGGTTGCGCCAGCACTTGGACGACAGCAGCCCAGCGGTCCGATGCACCGCCCTGGTGTGCCTGATCAGCGCCGGCCTGGCCGACGAGCGCGAGACGACGGTAGCCCTTCGCAAGATGGTGCGCGGCGATTGCGGCGGCACTCGTATGGCCCTGGCCCGGGCGCTCCGTCAGCTCCCCAGCACCCGCTTCGCATGGGTCTACGAAGAGCTTGGGCAGCTGGAGGAAGAGGGGCTGGCCATCGAGGTAGCCCACTCGATCGCCGCCGCCCCGGACGCGCGCTTTGTGCCATTGTTGGTCCCCATGTTGGCGCTCCGGGGGGCCAGGAGCGCAGCCCGTCGGGCGCTAGTCGCCATTGGGGAGCCAGCCCTTGCCGAGCTGACCGAGGCCCTGCATCACCAACCCCACGCCCAGGTCATCCGCATTCACCTGCCGCGCACCATCAGCCAGTTTGCCAACCACCAAGCCGCCGCAGCGCTGCTCGCCGCACTGCCAGACGAAGAGGACAGCAGGGTGGTCTTCAAGATCCTGCGTGGGTTGGGCGCGATGCGGGCTAGCGATCCCACCATCCCCATCGATCGCGAGGTGCTGCTCGAGGTGGCGCGCCAGACCCTCGAACGAGCCGTCACAGCGCTGCATTGGCGACTTGGGGTAGAGCAGGTCGTAGCGGTCGAACAGGCGGCATTGACACCGGCGGCTGAGCTCTTGCTAGCGCTGCTCGACGAGCACGAACAGGCCGCCATGCAACGGGTCTTTCGCCTGCTCCACGTCATCGAGCCCACCCAGCAGTTCCGCATCATCTATGACGGGCTACGCAGCAGTGACAGCAAGGCCAAAGCGAGCAGCCGCGAGCTACTCTCCCACGTGGTGCCACCGCCGCTCCGGGATGGAATTCTCGCCATGGTCGATGACCTCCCGGATGGTGAGCGGCTCGTGACCGCTGCACCCTTCTACGATCCGCCGGGACGGTTGCCCCTCAACGACGCGCTGGCGCTGGTGACGGAAACCGGTGAGGACGGCACCGGACGCCAGGCGCTCGGCCGAGCCTATGCCGCTATCCTGCGAGCGATGTTGAACGATGACAGCGGTGCCCTCCGCAGCCTGGTCAGCTATCACATCGCCGAGCTGGGCCTGGAGGATCTGCGCGGCGAGGTGGCCGCGGCCACTCAGTCGACAGACGATGTCCTGGCCGAGGTGGCCCGCCGCGCCCTCGAGCTGTTCGAGAGCGGCCCAACGCCGGAGCTGAGCAGTGCTCGCTGAGACCAAGCGGCACCAGGGCGACGAGATCGTCATCAGCCCAGTGCAGCGGGCGCTGATCCTCAAGACCTTTCCGGGCTTCGTGGCCCTGTCGGCAGCCGAGCTGGCGGTGCTGGCGTCGATCGGTCAGGAGCGGTTCTTCCCGGCGGGTAGCGTGCTCCTCGAGCCTGGAGCTCCGGTGATGGCCTTCCACCTGGTCGTGGAAGGCAAGGTCCAAATGCTCCACCAGGGCAGGCCGACCCAACAGATGGGCCCCCGTTCGTCGGTCGGCGGACTCGCTGGCCTCACCCGGGATCCGCGGGGTGCCCATGCGGTGGCCCTGGACGATACGGTGACCCTGGAGATCGACACCGATGACATGCAGGACCTATTCGAGGACAACTTCAACATCCTGCTCGGAGTGATGCGCGCACTAGTCCGCACGATGCGAGAGTTTCAGATCAAGACGGGGGGAGGAGCTGTCTCAGGAGGCGACAAGGTGTTCGAGGGCCTCGCCAGCGATCAGCCCCTGACGCTGGTGGACAAGATGTTCTTCATCAGAAAGGCGTCCAGCTTCGCCCAGGTCAGCATCCGAGCCCTCGCCGAGCTGGCCAGCCAGGTCACCGAGCTGCGGCTAGGCGCCGGCGAGCCAATTTGGCCGGCCGGCGAGACCGCCGACTATTCGGTCCTGATCGTCAATGGCGTGGTCGAGTGCCTTCCAGAAGACATGGATCCCTTCGAGTTTGGGCCAGGCTACGTGGTTGGGGGGCCAGACTCGATCATCGGAGATCCGCGCTGGTACGCAGCAGTAGCCAAGACGGACGTCATCCTGCTCCAGCAGTGGCGCGCAGCCACCCTCGATGTGTTCGAAGATCACATCGAGGTGGCCATGAGCCTGCTCCGCACGCTGGCCACCGGCTTCACCCGAAAGCTCGACGAAATGGCAGCCTTACAAGCCGAGGCAAGCCGCACCGGCAGCGAGGGGCCAGCTCGAGTCGGCGACGGGGCGTCATGAGGCCCGCCAGCCACTCATCACAGAGCCCACATCAGCAACACGACCAATAGGTTATTGGCCCCATGCAATAGCATCGGTGCCGCCAAGCTTCCGGTGCGCAATCGTGCCCAGCCAAAGACCAGGCCGAGCACTCCAGGCATCACCGCACCGAACCCGTGGCTGGGTACGTGAAACAAGGCGAAGATGGCGGACGACAGCACCAGGGCCGTCCCTGGACGCATGTGGGCGACCAGACCGGGCAGCAAGATCCCACGGAAGATGACCTCTTCGCCCAGTGGCGCGACGACCACGACGGCGGCCAGCAGCAAGGCGCGGCCACCCAAGCCCTGCACGCCCAGGAACAGCTCGGCCACCGCTGGATTCTGTCCCACCTGAAGGTCAGGAAAGAGGGACAGCAAGGCCGCGACGACGAAGGCCATGCGAGCGATGCTCACGGCGATGTAGAACACTGCGAGCTCGACGGCCCGCAAGGTGGACAGGCGAGGCGCAACCACGACGGTGAGCTCGGCGCGCGCCTGCCTCATGACGAAGGCCCCGAGCCCCAAGAGCGTCAGGCTCTGGCCGATCAGCCCGACCAGCACGCCGCCCACCGTCCACCCGCCAAGCCAGGCGCAGAGCTCGTAGCTGAGTCCCATACCGAGCAGCGGAGCCACCAGCAATGGCACGACCGCTAGTCCCCAGCGGCGTGGTTGCGCGGCTGCCCGCGCTCGAACCACCAGCCACAAGAGGAAGATGACGGTCACTCCGAAGGCTACGGGAAGCAAGCCGCGCAATGCCTCGGCGCTCCACGGTGGCGGACACCGCTCGCCACTGCTTTCGAAAGTGCCGTGATGCGCCTCGGAGAGCCCAGGACCGTCATCGAGAGCCGCAGCAATGGTGGGCGGTGACGTGGCCTGGGTCGACTCCTCGGTCGGCGACCCAGGCGCGAGGGCCGTGGCGGCGATGAGCAAGCCCACGACGAGGGTGTCCAGCAGGGTCACAGCCATCAACCGGCGCACCCAGGACTGACTGGCCAGAGCGTCAGAGCCAGCGGTCCCCGAAC
>JAUVCD010000384.1 GCA_030590865.1 Myxococcales bacterium
GGTGGGCCTCGGTGAGAAGGGCTACGCGACCATCCGACTCACGGCCAGCGCGGCGGGCGGCCACTCATCGATGCCGCCCAAGGACGGTGCCGTGGCGGTGCTCGCCAGGGCCATCGGACGGCTCGAGTCCCAGCCGTTACCTGCGTCGATCGACGGAGCGGTGGCCCAGCAGCTCGACTATTTGGGCCCTGAGATGTCCTTCGGCCTGAGGCTGGCCTTTGCCAACCGGTGGTTGCTCGGCGGCGTCATCGAGAGCGTCTTCGACCGCAAGGCCAGTACCCGCGCCCAAATTCGCACCACTGCAGCCTTCACCATGCTCAACGGTAGCCTGAAGGAAAACGTGCTGCCCACTCAGGCCGCCGCGACCGTCAACTTTCGCATCAAGCCAGGGGATACCGTAGCTGGCGTGTTGAGCCACGTGCAGCAGGTCGTGGGCGAGGGGGTCGCGGTCGAGCTACTGGCAGGGAGTAACGATCCGCCACCGATGTCGAGTACTGAGGCACCGACCTTCGCTCTGGTGCAGCGCACCATCGCCGAGGTTTTTCCGAGCGCCGTGTTCGCGCCGTCGCTAGTGGTCGCGACGACCGACGCTCGACACTACGCCAGCGTCAGTGACAATATCTATCGTTTCGTACCTTTGCGGCTGAGTCGCGATGATCTCCAGCGCATCCATGGCATCAATGAGCGCATCAGTGTCGACAACTACGCCGAGATCGTGCAGTTCTACGCTCGTCTGATCCAGAACGGCACGGGCGACTGATGCTCTGGGCAGTGACCGCCCGCGCCTTGCGACGAAACATCTCATGCTGAACACCGGTCCCCACGTCCCTGTGGTCTACCTTGCCAAGGAGGTCACTACGCTCGGCGCCATGTTTCGGCTGAGGGCCAAGCGGAGCCCCAATAGCGCGGCGATCTTCGAGAAGCAGGGGACCGAGTGGCACGAGACGACCTGGGAGCAATTTTACGACCAAGCCCGTCAAGTCGCTCAGGGGCTGTTGGACCTGGGGTTGAAGGCGGGCGATCGGGTCGCCATTCTGGGCCCCACCAAGGCCCCCTGGGCGATCTACGACATGGGGGTGCAGCTTGCTGGGATGGTCGGTCTCGGCATCTACCCGATGCAGCCCACCGAGCTGATTCGTTTCATGGTGGAACACAGTGACGCCCGAGCGGTGCTGGTGGATGGCGAGGACGAGGCCACCAAGGTGCTCGAGGCGGTCGCCGGGCTCGATCAGGTTCTGGCGGTAGTTCCCTGGACCGAGGATCTGTATCGCAAGCTGGCCGATCGAGACGAGCGCGTGACGGCGCCGAGCGCCCTAGCCGGCGAGCCGCTCGACGAGGAGCAGCTCGAGCAGATTCAGCGAGCCATCATGCCGCTGGATACGGCCATTCTCATCTACACCTCGGGCACCACCGGAGCGCCCAAGGGGGCCATGATCACCCATGGCAACATCCTGTCCCTGCTATCCAGTCAAGACGAGTTCCTCGAGCTCTACGAAGACGATCTGTCGTTCAACTTCCTGCCCATGGCCCATGCCGCCGAGCGAGTTCTGGGCTTTTTCGGGCGCATCAACAGCGGTGTAGCCACGGCCTACGCCACCAGCGTTGCCGCGGTGCTTCACGAAATGAAGGAAGTGAGGCCAACGCTCTTCGGCTCGGTGCCCCGCATCTTCGAGAAGGCTTACGCCAAGATTCAAAGCGAGGTGGAGGCCAAGTCGGCGCCTGCCCAACAGGTATTCGCCTTCGCGGTTCGGGTGGCGCGCCAGGCTGCGAGATATCGCCAGCAGGGTCAGCCGCTGCCGCTGTGGCTGAAGGCCCAACACGCAGTCGCTGATCGGCTCGTGTTCCGCGAGGTCCGCGACGCCTTTGGCGGTCGGGCTCGTCAGTTCGTCACCGGGGCGGCTCCCATCGCCCTCGAGATCCTCGAGTTCTTCTGGGGTGCGGGGCTCGACGTTTACGAAGTCTACGGCATGACCGAGGCGACGGTGGTCACCCATGCCAATCTGCCTGGGCATGTTCGCCTCGGCACAGTGGGCAAAGTGCTCGAGCCGATGGAGCACAGGATCGCCGATGATGGCGAGGTGCTGTTGCGCGGTCCTTGGGTGTTCAAGGGCTACTTCAAGGATGCCGAAGCTACCGCGGCTACGGTCATCGATGGCTGGCTCCACACCGGTGACATCGGCACCATCGATCTAGATGGCTATCTGCGCATCACGGACCGCAAGAAGCACCTGATCATCACTGGCGGCGGCAAGAACATCGCGCCGGCTACCGTCGAGAATGCCATCAAGAATCAGGATCCTTTGATCAGCCAGGTGCATGCCCACGGCGACAAGCGGCCCTACGTGTCGGCATTGATCGCACCGAGCCCCATCGAGACGCTCGAGCTCGGCGCCGACCGCGATCTGATTGCCCGCGAGCAGGTGACCACGCTGGTGGCCGAGTTGATGGCCAACCCGGCCGCACGAAGCGAGGCGCTCAACGCAGCCATGGCCAAGGTCGTCGGGCATCCCGACTTCGTCGAGCGCATGAAGGCGGCGGTGCGAGCGGGCAATGCTCACATCGCACGAGTCGAATGGGTGAAGCGCTTCGTCGTCCTCAACCGCGATTTCAGTCAAGAGCACGGCGAGCTGACGCCGACCATGAAGGTCAAGCGCAAGGTGCTCGAGTCGAAACACGCCAAGCTGTTCGACCGCATCTACCGTGAGGGGGGCTTCGCGCTCGAGCCCTGAGCGTGCCGGCAAGCGCCTAGGGACGTTGCGAAGTGGCGGAAGAGGACGCTGGAAGCCGCCTCTTGCGAGGCATCTGGCGGCGATAGACGATCTTCGCAAGCTCCATGGCGGGCAGCACCACGGCTCCCAATCCCAGCACCCAGATCCACTCGGTGGCCGACACCGGGAAGGTTCGGAATACCGGGCGGAGCGCCGGGACGAGAATGGCGACCAGGTGAATTGCGGCGCTCGTTGCCATTGCAACTACCAAGGGAATGCTGATGGCTGGCCGGGACATGAACAGCGATCGGATGGGGCTGCGGCAGCTGAGCGCGTGCATCAGCGGCGAGATGGCGAGCAGCGAGAAAGCCAGCGCTCGGGTGCGCAGCAGCGCTTCCATCTCTTGGCTCGAGGTCATGTACAGGATGATCGCCGCGGCCCCCATCACCGTGCCCACATAGGCGATTCCAAAGTAGTGCTGCCCCACCAGCAGCCCCTCATCTACCGGCCGTGGGGGCTCCTCCATCAGTCCGCGGTCTGGTGGGTCCACCCCCAGTGCCAGGGCAGGCAGTCCGTTGGTCACCAGGTTGATCCACAGGATCATCAGAGGAGTCAGTGGTGGCCAGTCGGCGACGAAGGAAACGGTGAACACGGCCACCACCAGCCCCATGTTCGCCGAGAGCAGGAAGAAAATGAACTTCTGGATGTTTCGGTAGATGGCTCGACCTTCGCGGATGGCGTCCACGATGGTCGCGAAATTGTCGTCCGCCAGCACCAGCGCCGAGGCCTCCCGAGCTACGTCGGTGCCCGCCTTGCCCATGGCGACGCCAATGTGGGCTTCCCGCAGCGCCGGGGCATCGTTGACCCCGTCGCCGGTCATGGCCACGACGTGGCCCTGTTTCTTGAAGGTGCGCACGATGCGCAGCTTCTGCTCGGCGGTCGTGCGAGCGAAGACCCGCAGGTGCATGATGCGCTTGTCGAGATCGTCCTGGCTCATGTTCGCCAGCTCGGTGCCCGTGATGGCCTCGTCGCCTTCCTCCCAGAGCTCGATTTCCCGGGCGATGGCCGTGGCCGTCAGCTTGTGATCGCCGGTGATCATCACGGCGCGGATGCCGGCAGCGGAGCAGGTAGCCACCGCCTCTTTGACGCTGGTGCGCGGGGGGTCCAACATGCCCACCAGACCGAGGAAGGTGAGCTCTCGTTCGAGCTGGTCGGCCGCCGTGGCTCCTGACTTCTTGGCCTCCTGTACCGCCCCTTCGGCGTTTCCAGTTTCGCGGCGACAGAGAGCCAGCACCCGCAGTGCGTCGTGGCCCATGGCGTCCGCTTGGTCGAGGATCTCTTTCCGGTCGGCAACGGTGAGTGCGCGGATCCCCGAGTCGCATTCGAGGTTGTCACAAAGGGGCAACAGCGCGTCGATGCTTCCCTTGACGTGGGCGACCTCCCTGCCTCGCTCGTCCCGGGTGATGATGGTCATGCGCTTGCGATCACCATCGAAGGGCAACTCGGCGACGAAGATGTTCGAGTCGGTGAACGACTCAGGTGCCAGACCCGATTTTTCGGCCAAGGTGAGCAGAGCTCCCTCGGTGGGATCGCCTCGGACCGTCCACTGTTCCGTGTCGAGATCCCGTTCGAGCTCGGCGTTGTTGCAGAGCGCGGCGGTGGCCAGCAAGTGGTTGAGCGGTTCGGGTAGCTCGAGGCCGACCTCCGTCTTGCCGTCCTCTTCGTAGATCTCGCCGGCGGGATCGTAGCCGTTGCCGGTCACCTGATAGAGCTTTCCGGCGGCGTAAACACGCCGCACGGTCATCTCGTTCTGGGTCAGCGTACCGGTCTTGTCAGCGCAAATGACCGTCGCGGCTCCCAACGTCTCCACCGCCGGTAGCTTGCGGACGATGGCGCCACGGCGAGCCATCCGCTGCATGCCGAGCGCCAGGGTGATGGTGGTGATTGCGGGCAGACCCTCCGGGATGGCGGCAACGGCCAGGCTGACCGCCTCGAGCAACAGCTCGTGCCACGTCCGGTCGGTGTGCACGTAGCCCCACAGCATGAGCACCGCCGAAAGGCCGATGCAGATCCACAAAATCAAGCGGCCGAACTTATCGAGCCGCTCTTCGAGCGGGGTCTTCTGCTCACCGATGGTCCGCATCATTTCGCCGATGCGTCCCAGCTCGGTGTGCACGCCGGTTTCGGTCACCACCCCGCGGCCCTTGCCGCGGACGATCACCGTGCCAGTGAACACCATGGTCGGGCGCTCGGCCAGGGGAGCGTCGATGGGTACCGGTGCACCCACGTCCTTGGTCACCGGACTCGATTCGCCGGTGAGCGATGACTCTTCGGCACCCAGATTCACGGTTTGGAGCAGGCGGGTGTCCGCCGCGATGGCATCGCCGGCCTCGAGCTCGAGCAGATCGCCGGGCACCACATCGGCGGCTGGAATCACCATCACCTTGCCGCCTCGGCGTACGCGGGCTGAAGGCGCAGCCAGCTTCTGCAGGGCGTCCAGGGCAGCCTCGGCGCGTCGCTCTTGGTAGTAGCCGATCACCGCGTTCATGATCACGATGAGCATGATCGCGATGGCGTCACCAAAGCGGGCCAAGAAGCTGGCATCGGCCTTCTCACTGACGCCCACCACCGCGGCGATGATGGCCGCTGCCAGCAGGGTCAGTACCAGGGGGTCACGAAACTGCTCGAGAAAGCGTTTCCAGCTGGGCTTGCGTGCGGCGACGGGCAGCAGGTTGGGCCCGTGCTCGATGAGGTGCTCGGCCGCTACCTCTTCGCCCAGTCCGTCCGAGGCGCTGGTGCCAAGCCGCTCGAGCAATTTGTCGATGGCTTCAGCGTGGGAGTGACTGCGCGGCTTGGCTGCGGCGGCGTTCCTCGTCTCAGCATTGGTCTCAGCGCTGGCAGTCAATGGACCATCCCTACCTGCAGATTGTTCCGGCGCCGTGGGCGGGGTCGGCGCTTTGGGCTGCTACTCGACATGGCGACGTCGCGGGGCAGGTTTCCGTGCCCAAACAGCGAAGAATCTGTCGCGTGGCTGAGTCGGGAGGTGCCGCACATGGGAGGCTGCGTCGACGTTCTTGCCGAGTGACCACGAACAATTGCCCTAGCTTAGCCGCCCGGCCGGGCAGGGCAAGCAGAGTCGGCGGGGGCGCGGTCTAGTCGCCAGCGGACGGGATGGTTGAACGCGCCAGCAGAACGTAGGAGCCTCCGCCCATGGCGAAATCGATGATTGTCCAGAGCGTGCAAGTCGGCCCCATCATGACCAATGCCTACGTCGTGGGCTGCCCGGAGACCCACCAAGGGGCCATCATCGATCCTGGCGACGAGGCCCGCCGCTTGTTGCTGCTCGCCGAAGCGGACAAGCTCGAGATCACCAAGGTGCTGATCACCCACGGCCACGTTGACCATGTGGCTGCGGTAGGTGACGTGAAGAAGGCGACCGGCGCTGAGGTGCTGGTGCACGAGGCCGAGCGACCGGCCTACGACAACTGCGTCGCTCAGGGGATGATGTTCGGCATCCGGGCCTCCGAGCCGCCGCCGCCAGATGGCACGCTGTCCGATGGGGATGTGATCGAGATCGGCCAGTTGCGCGCCAAGGTCATCGCCACGCCGGGACATAGCCCTGGCGGCGTGTCGTTCTACTTCGAAGAGCAAGAGCGAGTATTCGTGGGCGATACCTTGTTTCAAGGCAGCATCGGTCGGACCGATCTTCCAGGAGGCTCACTCGAAGAGCTGATGAAGAACATCCACACTCGGCTGCTGACCCTACCTGAGGACACTCGCGTCCTATGCGGTCACGGGCCGTCGACCACCGTGGGCGTGGAGAAACGCACCAACCCCTTCGTGTTGGAGTTCGCGGCGACGAGCTAGCGACCTGCCGGAGGGCGCTCCCGAAGAGCCCATCCGAAGAGCGCTGAGCGCTTAGTCGTTCACAGTGACGGACAGCACCTGGATCGGCGTGGTCGGTTTGTCGCCGGCGTTGGTCGGGGTGGACCCGATCTGCTCTACGATGTCGGCGCCATCGGAGATCTTGCCGAACACCGGGTGCTTCGATTGCCCGGCGGAGAACCAGTCGAGGAAGCTGTTGTGCACCGTGTTGATGAAGAACTGTGAGCCGCCGCTGTTGGGCTGACCGGTGTTGGCCATCGACAGGGTGAGCGGCTCGTTCGACAGCTGGTGCTCTGCCGGATGCTCGTCCTGGATGTTGCCGTGGGGGGGGCCGCCTGTGCCGGCCCGCGGGCTCTGGGGGTCGCGGCTGTGGGGACAGCCGAACTGAATCATGAAGCCCTTGATCACCCGGTGGAAGTGCAAGCCGTTGTAGAAGCCGCTGCGGGCCAGCTCGAGGAAGTTGTTGCCCGTGATCGGCATCTTGTCGATGAAGACCTCGACGGTGAAATTACCTGACGACGTTTGGAATGTTGCAGTGGGGTTGGCCATGAGATCTCCTCGCTTCTGTCCGTTCCGCCGAATGGCCTATCGCTGACCGATGCCGCGATCAACCTTCATGGCCCTCGACAAGCCAGCTCGGGTCACCCAAGGTAGCCTCAGGTCGCAACCATGGCCGGTGATTTAGACATCGACGGGCGCTTGACGATTCCGGGGCGAGACCTGGAATGGACTGCCGTGCGTTCCTCTGGGCCGGGCGGGCAGAACGTCAACAAGGTGGCGACCAAGGTCGATTTACGCTTCGATTTGCGGGGAACCCAGGCGCTGAGTGGCCGCGTGAAGGCTCGGCTGCGCAAGCTGGTCGGTGGGCGGATCGACGCTCTGGGACGGGTTGTGATCACCTGCCAGGTGACGCGCAACCGAGTGCGCAACCTCACCATTGCTCGAGACAAGCTCGCTGACCTAATTCGGCAGGCCCTCGTCGAGCCGAAACGCCGCCGGCCCACCAAGCCCTCGCGCCGGGCCCGCGCGCGTCGGGTCGCCGACAAGCGGCGGCACTCAGACAAGAAGCGGTTGCGCGACAAAGTGCGGGACTGAGCTCGCCTCGCTGAGTTGGCGTCAGCCGCCAGCGCCAGCGCTACCGCCAGCGCCAGCGCTACCGCCAGCGCCGCCTGCGCCCCCGTTCCCGCCAGCGCCCCCTGCACCGCCAGCGCCCCCTGCACCGCCGGCCCCGCTGGGCTCGCCACAGATGACGGACACGAAGGTCACGTAGTTGGCCATCACCCGGACATCGTAGGTGTTGGGCTTGGTCGCCGACGGGTGAGCGAGATAGTCGCTACAGGCTTCGGTTGGGTGGATCGCAGTGAGCTCGGCGGTGCCTGGCTCGGCGTTGAACATCAAGGCCGAGCCCTTGCTGCCCGTTTCGGTGAGCTCTGAGTCGGGTAAATGGTTGTCGTCGCCGTAGAACAGCCCGTCTACCGGAGGGGGCGACAAGCTGAAGGCGACCTCGGACATCGGTGGGTGCTTGGTCGTGCCCGGGTCGGGAGGGCGAATCGCTGCCAAGGCGATCTGGCCCTTCTCGGGGTCGAGCGTGACGTCCACGCTCTTGGCCAGGAGCGGCGCGATGGTGCTGTTGAGCATCGGAGCGGTCAGGTCCAGATCATCTTCCCCTGTGAAGGCGCCCACCAGGGCGTTGAGGTAGCCCTCCTTGACCAGGGTCGCGTAGAGCGCCATGTGGGTTGGAATCTCGATGGAGGCTTTGCCTTCCGCGTCGGTGAGGACGCAATCGATGGGAAGGTCGAGGGCGCAGATCTCGACGCCCTCCAGGAGCGCGTCGTTGAGCACATCTTCAACGGTCACTGCGATGGTGATGAAGGGGCCCTCCAGGCCTCCGCCACCCGTGCCGCCACTCCCGCCGCTCGCTGCGCCTCCGCCCCCCTCCAGCGGGCCGCGGCCTGTGGTGATCAGGTTGCTACAATTGGTCGCGGCGGCGGCCAGCAAGGTCGCCGCGGTCAGGCAGGCCAGTGCGGTGCGTTTCATCGGTTGCGTTTCCAGCGGCCGAGATGGCAGCGTGCCGGCTGCCTCTAGGTCTGTCAACGCCGAGGCTAGTCTCGGAATGAGCGCCTCGGGATCGCGAAGGTACTGAAACACGGTGCGCGCGAGGGCAAGAGCGCATTGCCGCGCCTGATGACGTCGAAGCACGGCGCCCGCCTGCGGCCCCCTGCGGCTCGAGCTCATCTCACCGCTTCGTAGCCCTGATAGGTCTGCTTCACCCTGCGGACGAGCGATAGCTGCAAGAGTGCAGTGGACACTTCCGAGTAACCCAAGCCGGTGGCCTGGCAGAGGGCATCGGGGTGCCAAGCGCCGCGGCTGCCCATCGTGGCGAGCAACTGCGCAGCCTCGGGCGGCAACAGGGACTCGCCGCCGTCTTGGTT
>JAUVCD010000079.1 GCA_030590865.1 Myxococcales bacterium
GAAATGGCAAGACGGTGTGCGCCTATGTAGGCGTGAGTTCCCGGACGCCCCGCACACGGGTTGTTTTGGGTCGGCCCCAGGACCTCACGCACTTGGGAAGCGGATTTTCAAGCCCCTCAGGAAATAGTGGGTCTGCTGCTCGTTTTGCAGTAAGGCCTCACACCCATCATGAAGCAGCCGTCCAAAATCGCTCCTCCAAGCGGCAAGCTCGCCGTGCTCTTGCCAGGCCTCGGTGCCGTAGCCACGACCACTATCGCCGGGGCGATGCTCGCCCGACGAGGACTGGCCGAGCCCATCGGCTCGCTGACCCAGTGCGGGACCATTCGCCTGGGCAAACGCACCGAAGAACGGACGCCTCTCATTCGTGAGTTCCTGCCCCTCGCCGGCATGGACCAGCTCACCTTCGGCGGCTGGGACATCTTCCCCGACAATGCCTACGAGGCGGCCAAACACGCCAAGGTGCTCGAGGACCGCCACCTCGAACCGATCCGCGACGAGCTCTCGGACGTCTCACCGATGGCGGGAGTGTTCTTTCCCGAGTACGTCAAGCGACTCAATGGCACCCACGTCAAGACCGGCACCGATAAGGCCGATTTGGTGGAGCAGATCCGGCAGGACATCCGCGACTTTTTAAAGACCAAAGGCTGCGACCGCGCCGTGGCGGTGTGGTGCGGCTCTACCGAGATCTACATCGAGCCCAGCGACGTTCATCAATCTGTGGCTGCCTTCGAGAAAGGGCTGAAGCGCGGCGACGCCGGGATCAGCAACTCTCAGATCTACGCCTGGGCTTGCATCAAGGAAGGCGTCCCCTTCGCCAACGGCGCGCCCAACCTGACCGTCGACTTTCCCGCGGCCCACGAGCTGGCCCGTGAGCATGGAGTGGCCATCGCCGGCAAAGACTTCAAGACCGGCCAGACGCTCATGAAGACCATCATGGCCCCGGGGTTCAAGGCGCGAATGCTTGGGGTACGCGGTTGGTTCTCGACCAATATCCTGGGCAACCGGGACGGCGAGGTGCTGGACGACCCGGACTCGTTCAAGACCAAGGAGATGTCGAAGCTAGGGGCGCTCGACTACATCCTGCAGCCCAAGTTGTACCCGACCCTCTACGGCGATCTCTACCACAAGGTCCGGATCAACTATTACCCACCTCGAGGTGACTCCAAAGAGGGCTGGGACAACATCGATCTCTTTGGATGGCTCGGCTACGAGATGCAGATCAAGGTCGACTTCCTGTGCCGCGACTCGATCCTGGCCGCTCCCATCGTGCTCGACGTGGCTCTGCTGCTCGATCTGGCGCAGCGCGCTGGAGTGAGCGGGATTCAGGAGTGGTTGAGCTTCTACTTCAAGAGCCCGATGACCGCGCCGGATCTGTACCCAGAGCATGACCTCTTCATCCAGTCCACGAAGCTGAAGAACACGATGCGCTGGCTGATGGGTGAGCAGTCGATCACCCATCTCGGGCACGAGTATTACGACTAGTTGCCGACCCGAAAAAGGCGAGGTGCCTCGTCTATCCACCTTTTTTTTACGCCCAGAGTGACTTCCCGGCGTGGGCAAACTAAGACTGGTGTAGGTCGCGGTCGCTGACCTCTTGACCTTACGGGATACTTTTGGTGGCCAGGGCGACGCACAAGAAGCGAGTGGCGAAGCTGTCGCCCCCCAGGGCGGGAGGCAAGAAGCCCGCTGCCAGTCGAACCATGGCCAAACCCTCGAAAAAGAAGGCCTCCTCAGGCAAGACGAAGGCCAAGAAGGCGGCCACCAAGAAGGCAGCTACCAAGAAAGCAGCCGGAAAGAAGCGCGCGACCACCAGCCGGGGGACCAAGAAGCCTGTCGCGCCGACCAAGAAGGCCGTCAAGAAGCCGGCCAAGCGCGCGACTACCGCGAGCAAAGCGCCCAAGAAGGCAGCAAAAAAGAAGACAGCAGGGGCCGCGACGCGTGGGTCCGGCAAGACCCGGTCGGGCACTGACGGCCGGACGAGCGCCGGCCGGGGGCAAGCCCCGAAGCTCAAGCCCCTCAGCGCTCGGGCGCACAAGGCTGGCGTAGCCTTGCCGCCGCCGGCACCGGCGAGCAGCAAGCGCAATTTCGGCTTGCGGGGCGCAGCGCCCTGGGTGGCTCGACATGCCGCCAAGCGGGCCGAGGAGCTGCGCAGACGCAACGCTGAGCCCCCGCCGCCAGGGAGTGCCCGCGCCACGCTGCGAGTGCCACCTCAGGCAGAGCAAATTAAGAGCCAGATCGCCGAGCTGCACCAGCTCATGTCCAAGGTCCGTGGCCTGCGCAAGCGGTTCGATCGGAGCTTCTACGAGATCGGCGAGGTGCTCTGCATCGTGCAGCGCAAGCAACTGCACGAAGCCAAAGGCTACAGCTCTTTCGACTCGTTCCTCGAGCGGGAAGTCGACCTGCCCCGGAGCATGTCGTTACGCCTCATCCGGGTGGTCCAGACCTTCCAGAGAGAGACGGCCTACGACTTCGGCGTCGAACGCCTGACCGCCGCGCTCTCGGCCTTGGACGGCGAGCTGACCGCCGCACCGGCATCCCAACCCCACCCGTCGAGCCGCGGCTTTTCGTCCACCACCTTGCCGCCGAAACCGCCGATACGCTTCGACGAGTAACGCCCAAGGGCTTCCCCGATGAAGTTCGTGGACGAGGCGCGAGTGGAGGTAGCCGCGGGAAACGGCGGAGACGGTGTTGTCGCTTTTCGGCGAGAGAAGTACGTGCCCTTCGGCGGACCGGCAGGCGGCGATGGGGGCCGGGGCGGCAACGTGATCTTCGAGGGCGACGGGGGACTGTCCACCCTGCTCGACCTGAGCTACGCCCGGCACCTGAAGGCGGAGCGCGGGCGAAACGGCGCCGGCAAAGACAAATACGGCCGCGGCGGCAAGGACAAGGTGATGCGAGTGCCCACCGGCACCCAGGTGTTCGACCACGACACCGGCGCGCTCGTTGGTGACATCACCGAGCACGGCCAACAGCTGATCGTGGCGCAGGGCGGCAATGGCGGCTGGGGAAACATCCACTTTGCAACCTCTACCGACCGAGCCCCGCGGCGAGCCGACCCAGGCGGCACTGGCGAGCAGCGCTCCCTGCGCCTAGAGCTGAAAGTGCTGGCCGACGTCGGCTTGCTCGGTTTTCCCAACGCCGGCAAGAGCACCTTTGTCGCCGCCGTGTCGGCCGCTCGTCCCAAGATCGCCGACTATCCATTCACGACGCTGGTACCGAGCCTAGGAGTCGTCGAGGTGCATGGCGGCCCCCAGCGTGGCGGCGGAACTCTCGTGGTAGCCGACATTCCCGGTTTGATCCGAGGAGCAAGCACGGGCGCGGGGCTGGGCCATCGATTCCTGCGGCACGTCGAGCGAACGCGGGCGCTGCTCCACCTCGTGACTCTCGACCCAGCGCCGGACCGCGAGCCGCTCGAGGACTACCGGGCCATCCGGGCCGAGCTTGCCGCCTTCGATCCCATGCTCGCCACCCGACCGGAGGTCGTGGCCCTGTCCAAGGCGGATCTCCCAGAGGTCCAGGAGGCCTACCCGCAGCTCAAAGAGGCCTTCGCCGACCAGTTTGGCGTCGAGCTTCACCTGATCAGCTCGGCCACTCACAGCGGGTTGAAAGAGATGATTCAGCGCCTGGCCTCACTCAACGAGATGGTGCGTCGGCGGGCCGCCGAGGCCCCAGAGTGACCCACGCCGCCGCCGTCTTGAGACAGCTCGGAGCTGACGGCGGACCGCTCTGTGACTAGACTAAATACGTGGCACTGAAGATCGGCCAAGACCGCGCACGTTTTCGGCACATCATCCGGGGGCGCATCCGGAAGAACTTGCGCCGCTACATCAGCCAAGGTGAGCTGATTGGTCGGCAAGGCAAGGACCGGGTGTCGATCCCCATCCCCCACATCGACATTCCGCGTTTTCGCTTCAGCGACCAGCAGAAGGGCGGTGTCGCCCAAGGGGACGGCGAGCCGGGAGAGGCCCTCGGACAAGGGGAAGAGCAGCCAGGTGCCGGCAAGGCCGGCCAGGGCGAGGGCGATCACGTGCTCGAGGTCGACGTGTCCATCGACGAGCTCGCCGAGATCCTCGGTGAAGAGCTCGAGTTGCCGGACATCGAGCCCAAGGGCGAAAGCCGGCTCAACGAGGTTCACGATCGGTACACCGGAATTCGGCGGGTCGGCCCCGAGTCGCTGCGCCACTTCAAGCGCACCTACCGGGAAGCGCTGAAGCGACAAATCGTCACCGGTAGCTTCAACTTGGATGATCCGGTCGTCATTCCCAACCCTAGCGACAAGCGCTATCGCTCGTGGAAGACGGTCCGGAAGCCCATCGCCAATGCGGTCATCATCTACATGATGGATGTCTCCGGATCGATGGGCGAAGAGCAGAAGGAGATTGTCCGGATCGAGTCGTTCTGGATCGATGCCTGGCTGACCAAACAATACGAAGGCCTCGAGTCGCGCTTCATCATCCACGACTCGGTGGCCCGCGAGGTCGACCGGGAGACTTTCTTCCGGACTCGAGAGTCAGGGGGCACCATGATTTCCAGCGCCTTCAAGCTCTGCAAATCGATCATCGAGACCGAATACCCGCCTGGGGAGTGGAACATCTACCCGTTCCACTTCTCCGACGGCGACAACTGGTCGATGGACGACACCCTGGCCTGCATCGAGATCCTCAAGGAGAGCCTGATCCCTTGGTCGAACATGTTTGCCTATGGCCAGGTCGAGAGCCCCTACGGGTCAGGCCAGTTCATCAAGGACCTGAAAGAACACTTGGGCGACGACCCCCGCCTGGTGATGTGTGAGATCGCCAACAAGGACGCCATCGTTCAGAGCATCAAGGACTTCCTCGGGAAGGGCAACTGATGAGCCAATTCGCCCTGAAGACGAGACTGCCCCGTTACTTGCAGGTCGAGCAGGAACGCATCCAGGAGATTGCCCGAGACTTTGGGCTCGAGTTCTTCCCGACCATCTTCGAGATGGCCAGCTACGACCAGATGAACGAGCTGGCCGCCTTCACCGGCTTCCCCACCCGCTACCCCCACTGGCGTTTCGGGATGGAGTACGAGCGGCTCTGCAAGACCAGCGAATATGGCCTGAGTCGCATCTACGAGATGGTCATCAACAACAACCCAGCCTACGCCTATCTGCTGGAAGGCAACTCGCTCACCGACCAACGGATCGTCATCGCTCACGTCCTGGGACACGTCGACTTCTTCAGGAACAACTTCTGCTTCGCAGCGACGGATCTGGACGCTCTGGGTCGGACCATCGATCCATCCTCTCGGCCACCGGACTACAACCCCAACCGGCGGTGGATCGACAAGATGGCGAATCACGGATCCCGCGTGTCCCGCCACATTGCCCGCCACGGCATCGAGCGGGTTGAGGTCTTCCTCGACCACTGCCTATCGCTGGAGAACTTGGTCGACCCCTGGTCGCCCTTCGCAGGTCGACGAAAGCCGCCCTCGGAGGAGGAGAAGGATAAGCCCATCGAAGTCCCGAAGCTGGCCGCCAAGGACTACATGGACGCCTACATCAATCCTCCTGAATACATGGAGGCGCAGCGCAAGAAGCTCCAGGAAGCCCAGGAGCAACAAAAGCAGTTCCCCCCGGAGCCGAAGCGGGACGTCATCATGTTCCTGCTCGACCATGCGCCGCTGTCGCGCTGGGAACGGGACGTGCTCGCCATCGTGCGGTCCGAGGCCTACTACTTCATTCCCCAAATGCAGACGAAGATCATGAACGAGGGTTGGGCCAGCTACTGGCACTCTCGCATGATGACCGAGAAGGTCCTGGATGCTTCGGAGATCGTCGACTACGCCGACCGCAACGCCGGCGTGATGGCCACCGCACCGGGCCAGCTCAATCCTTACAAGCTCGGGGTCCAGCTCTACCGTCATATCGAAGAGCGCTGGAACAAGGGACGCTTCGGCCGCGAGTGGGTGGAGTGCGACAACCTGGACCACAAGAGGAGCTGGGACATGCAGCTCGGGCTGGGGCTCAAGAAGATCTTCCAGGTCCGCAGCCTCTACAACGATGTGACCTTCATCGACGAGTTCCTCACCCCCGAGTTCGTCATGGAGAACAAGCTCTACACCTTCGGCTATTCGGGCAAGACGGGGAACTACGAGATCGAGTCGCGGGCCTTCGAAGACGTGAAGCGGAAGCTGTTGTCCCAACTCACCAACTTCGGCAACCCCATCATTCAGGTGCTCGACGCCAACTACCAGAATCGCGGTGAGCTACTGCTCGAGCATGAGCACCAGGGCGTTGACCTCGAGAAGGGCTACGCGGAGGCCACCCTCGTCGCCTTGGAACGGTGCTGGAAACGCCCGGTCTGCGTGGCCACGCGGCTGGAAGACAAAGCTGTGCTCTTGCGCTGGGATGGCAAGGAGCAAAGCGAAACGCCTTACACGGTATGACGAGCCGGTGGATTGCGGCGACGGCGCTGAGCGGGATCCTGGGGAGCCTGGGCTGCCCCGGACCGCCTGAGCCCGCCGTCGCCCCGCCGAGCCCCAGCGCAACGACCACCGCCGCCGATCCACCAGCAGCGCCGGCAGCGCCCGGTCCACTGCCTGCCACCCTTGCCCGGGGCACCGGCACACCCGCAGACGCCAAACTCGAGGCAGGCGACACCGCCTACCTAACGGGGCACTACGCCCAAGCAGCAAGCCATTACCGCGAGGCCGCAACCTTGGCACCCAAGGACCCGGCGCCTCACGTAGGAATCGCCCGCGCCATCCTCGCCGCCAGCGATGTGCCCACTGGGGTCAATTCGGCGCCAGGCCATCCAACCGCTCTCCAGGCGGTGACGTCGCTACGGCTGGCGGTGAGCATGGATCCAGGCTTCGCTCCGGCCCAGCTCGAGCTCGGCCGGACCTTGTTGGTCCTAGGAGAGATCGAGGGGGCCCTCGAGGCCCTGGCTCGGGCCGCCGACCTCGCCCCAGGGGACGCCGAAGCTCACTCGACGCTGGGCATCGCGCGGCTGCTGACGGGGCAACCGGTCGATGCCGTCGTCTCGTTGCGACGGGCGGTCGAGCTGGATGGGACCGACGCCGACCGGCACGCCAACTTGGGCACAGCCTTGCTGCAAGGAGGCCAACCTGCCGACGCAGTGCAGGCCTACCGTCGGGCCATCGAGATCAATCCCGCAGTGGCGCGTTACCAGACGAGCCTGGGCACAGCCTATCTACAGCTAGGCGACGTGACCGGGGCCCTTCCCCACCTCCAGCGGGCCGTGCAGCTCGATCCGAAGCGCGCCACCGCCCGCTCGAACTTGGGCTTCGCCTGGCTCCAAGCAGGCGACCGGAAGCGGGCCATCCTCGCCTACCGCGAAGCGTTAAAGCTCGATCCCAAGCTCGCCAGTGCCTGGATCAACCTGGGCAATGCCCTCGCCCAGGAGAAGAAATACGGCGACGCGCGAGACGCCTACCAGCAGGCACAGCAGATCGACCCCGAAGACCCCCGCGTGGAAGCGATAATGAAGGAGCTAGAGGAGCTCGAGAAGGCCGACCCGGACCAGGCTGGCGACCAGCACCCTTGACTCGCCCTACCTGCACGGATATTTCGCGTACGAAGTAACCGTGGCTGGCTCCATTCATCCTGAGGACAAGCCTGACGTCGACGCCATCGTCGAGACGATCATCTACCTCTACACCGAGTCTCGCAGGCTCACCAAAGGGCTGGCGCGGCAGTACGGATTGACCGGGCCGCAGCTGACCGTCGTCAAGATCCTAGAATCGTTGGGTCACTTATCTCTGTCGTCACTGTCGGACCGCATCAAGGCCCGCAACAGCACGGTAACGGGCATCATCGACCGCATGGAGCGGGACGGACTCGTTCGGCGTGAGCGGTCTGAGACCGATCGCCGCATCGTGCTGATCCGGCTGACCCCCAAAGGGCGCAAGCTCGCCGAAGGGATCGAGGTGGAACCCATGGCGCTGTTCCGACAGGCCCTGGTGGAGATGCCGGCACAGGACATCAAAGAGCTGTTCCGCATCCTGACGCAGTTTCAACAGCAGGTACGGGCGACGATTGCGAGTGAGCCCCGGCTGGCCAGCGTCCCAAAGATCCCCAACAACTCGACCCAATGATGGGACGAATCATCATGAAGCGTGATTACACCGGCAAGCCCAAGCCAGCCCCCCAAGCTAACCAACCCCAGTCTGACCAGCCGCAGTCTGACCAGCCATCGGCCGGAGCGGCCCATGACCCGGACATCTGCGTGGTCACCTGCGCGCTGACTGGCGTGCTCGCCAACCGAAAGCAATGTCCTGGCATCCCCTATACGCCGTCGGAAATCGCCGACGAAGCCAAGCGAGCCTACGATGCCGGCGCCTCGGTGGTTCACCTTCACGGGCGAACCGATGACGGCAGCCCGACCTTCTCTCCCGCTGTCTTCGCCGACATCAAGCGAGAGATCCGCGCTCGTTGCCCGCTGATTCTCAACTTTTCGACTGGGACCATTCTCGAGGACGTCGACGAGCAGTGCACCTACATCAAAGAGAGCCTGCCCGAGATCGCCGCGCTCAACATGGGCACGATGAACTACTCGAAGTACTCGCGAAGCCGGAAGTCCTTCGTCTTCGACATGGTGTTCCCCAACACCTACGAGAAGATCACCAAGCTCTTGAAGGCGATGAACGAGGCCTCGGTCAAGCCGGAGCTCGAGTGCTTCGATACTGGGCATACCCAAGGGACCTGGCCGCTGGTGGACATGGGTCTGTTGAAGCCTCCGCTGCAGTTCTCCTTCATCGTCGGAGTGCTAGGGGGCATTCCGGCGGAGGTAGAATCGCTCCAGCTCCAGGCCCGAATCATCCCGCCAGGCTCAGACTGGGAGTGCATCGCCATCAGCTACGGGCACTGGCGCATGCTCGCCGCCGCGGTGGTGCTCGGCGGCAACGTTCGCACCGGCCTGGAAGACCATCTCTACCTGCCTGATGGAACGATGGCCCAGAGCAACGGCGCGCTGGTCGAGACGGCCGTGCGCCTGGTTCGCGACACCGGCCGGCGCCCAGCGACCGTAGAAGAAGCTCGCGCAATCCTGAACCTCGAGGAGGCGCGATGAGCCCTCGGGTCTACGCCCTGATCGAGGTGAGCCACCAGGACGGAGTCGCCACTATCACGCTGAACAACCCGGCACGGCGCAATGCCATTGGCCCGCGGATGATCAACGAGTTGCTCTATGCCCTCGAGGATGCCGCCTTGGATGACGAGCTGCACAGCATCGTGATCACCGGCACGGGCAAGGCTTTTTGCGCCGGTGGAGACTTCGCCCAGATGACCGGCAGCGCCGAGATCCCCGAGCTGCCGCCCAAGGGTGACTACGCCGATCTGTTGCTGGCCATGGTGGGCTCGCCCAAACCCATCGTCGCCCGGGTCAACGGCCATGCGATGGGTGGCGGGTTGGGCTTGGTCGCTGCCTCCCACTTCGCCATCGGACGACTGGGCGCCAAGCTCGGCACCCCGGAGATCAACGTCGGCTTGTTCCCCATGATGATCATGGCGGTGCTGCGGCGGGTCATGACTCACCGGCGACTCACCGAGATGATGGTATTAGGACAACGGCTCGACGCTGAAGAGGCGGTCACAGCAGGGGTGCTCAACCGCGCCGTGCCGGTCGCAGAGCTTGACGAGGCGGTCGCAGAAATCACCAACCGAATCGGCCAGAAAAGCCCACTAACCATGAAGCTGGGCCTCGAAGCAATGGCAGCCCAAGACGATCTGGCCCTGGAGAGCGCCCTCCCCTTGCTACGCGAACGGCTCGCCGCTTGCTTGGCCACTGACGATGCCCGCGAGGGGTTGATGGCCTTCCTTGAGAAGCGCGAGCCGGTCTGGACCGGGCACTGATCTCGGGACCCGAGAGCTTGCGCCGAAAGGCGGACCAGGTCGGCTGGGGACGGGCTACCGGTCGTGGTATGCCCTCAGTTTATTCGCCCTTGCGCGCCCCGGCGCAAGGGGTGGATTGGACCCTCAATGACCCTCGAGCTCGGATTGGTGGAGACGGCAGCGGCGGCGCTGGCCATCTGGTTTCTCGGCTTCACGCTCAACCGCCTCATCCCACTTCTCAGGAACAACAACCTGCCTGAGCCCGTGGTGGGCGGAATCACCTTCGCTCTAATCAGCTCGGTCGTTTACTCCCAATTCGAGTTCTCCGTCTCTTTCGACATGACCTTGAAGACGCCACTGATGCTGGTGTTCTTCACCACCGTCGGCCTCGGCGCTAGCGTCCGGCTGCTGGTCAAAGGCGGCCCCAAGGTGGTGCTGTTCTTGCTGATCTCGGCCCTCTATCTGATGCTCCAAAATGGCACCGGCGTGGCCTTGGCTCACGCGGCCGATCTGCACCCGCTGCTCGGCATGCTGGCCGGTTCGATCACCCTCTCTGGCGGCCACGGCACAGGGGTCACCTATGCCGAGATGTTCACCGACGTGAACAACCTGCAGGGGACGATGGAGCTAGCTATGGCCTGCGCCACCTTCGGCCTGGTACTCGGTGGCATCATCGGCGGTCCAGTCACCAAGCGACTGATCCAGAAGAACAAGCTCAAGCCCAATGAGGAGGCCGTCGCGCTCAAGGACGAGAGTGTCACTTACGACGTAGACGATAAAGACCACGTCACGCCCCGTCGCATGATGGAGACCATGCTCATCATCACGCTCTGCATGGTAGGCGGCGACTTCATCTACAAGCAGCTGAGCGCGCTGGGCGTGACCGTGCCGTCCTTCATCTGCTCGCTCTTTCTGGGCATGTTGGTCACCAATTTCTTCGACCTCACCAAGGTCCACTCGCTCAACAAGGAGACCATCGATCTGTGGGGCACCATCAGCTTGTCGGTCTTCCTGGCCATGGCCCTCATGTCGCTCAAGCTGTGGGAGCTGCTCAATCTGGCCGGCCCCATGATCCTGATCCTGGCCGCCCAGACGACGGTGATGGCCCTCTTCGCCTACTTCATCACCTTCCGCCTCATGGGCAAGGACTACGACGCCGCCATCATAGCAGGCGGGCATTGCGGCTTCGGACTCGGAGCGACGCCTACCGCCGTCGCCAACATGAATGCCCTGGTGTCCCGTTACGGTCCGTCACCGCAAGCCTTCTTGGTGGTGCCCCTGGTGGGCGCCTTCTTCATCGACATCGTCAACGCGCTGGTCATCCAGATCTACTTCGCGCTGCCCATCGTGAATTGAGCGGGGTTTCATGCAGAGCCCTCGACACGCAACTGGTGACCGCCACGCTCAGCCCAGTGGGTGGCGCAGGCGCCGGCCATCTGGGTGGACCGCGCTGAGCCGGACCCATTGGCTCATCGTCGGTCTGATAGCGCTCTGCCTGTCGGTCGCGGGCTGCCGCAAGGGCCCTGGCAAGGACGAGCTGAGCCAGGCGGTGCAACAGAAAATTGACGAGCGTTTCGACGTGGGCACCTTCGACGTCAAGAGCCTGACCCGGAAAGGCAGCTACGGCTACCAAGAGGAGGGCGATCCGCGGGACCGGCTGTTGGTCTATTGGGACGCCGAGATCCGCTTTCTCGCGGACCACAAGCTATCGGACTGGGACCAGCCCAACGTCGGATCGCTGACCACCCTTCTCGGTGCCACACCCAAAGGCGTCGACGGGGTCGTCCCGGCAGGGAACAAGCAAGGCGACGTGCTCAAGGTCCATGGCAGCAGCGCCTACGCTCGGGACGGTGAGCGTTGGGACCCGGTCGCCTATGCGCCGTCGAAAACGAAGCCAGCGGCCAGCAGCCCACAGGGCCCGGATCCGGAGAAGCAAGCCCCCTACCAGCTTGAGCTCGCCGAGCTGGCCAAGGTGGGCTCAGAGCTGCGACGACGAGGAGAAAGCACCGCGCTTGGCCGTTTCGAGACGGATCTGAACCGCCTACTCAACGACTCACAGCGACGACTGGCACAGAGCCGCGGCGCGCTGACGCTGGCCACCGGACAACTGAAGGGCGAGTACGCCACTTTGGGCGGCGAGCTCGAGCGGCTGCTGTCGACCAAAGCCCGACCGGCTCGAGCATTTGCCACCAGCGGTAGTGCCGAGAATTGTCAGCTGGTCAACCGAGGCGAGGTGGGCTTTGCCTTCGCGCAGAACGACATCGCAGCCATGGCCCACGGCGGGACCGAGCTCTTCGCCGGGCAACCACCACTCAGACGCATCAGGGCCCTGTGCACCCTCTATCCCGAGGCGGTTCAGATCGTGACCCTGGCCTCCTCTTCCATTAAGTCGCTCGCCGACCTGGATGGCAAACGAGTGGACATCGGCCTGGCCGGCTCAGGCGCCCGGATCAACGCCCACCAGCTCATCGAGGCGGCCGAGCTGAGTCTTGCGGACTTCGCCAGCGTTCAAGGCAAGGGGCCCACCGATGCGGCCGCCGATCTGGCCGCTGGCCGCATCGACGGGTTCTTCTTCACCAGCGCCTATCCGGCGCCGGCGGTCGCCGGGCTGGCGGCAAAGAAGCCGGTGCGGCTCGTGTCCCTGGAGCCAGCGGTGATCGAAACGCTGAAAAAGACGCACAGCTTCTTCATCCCGATTCACATCCCCGCCGGAACCTATCCCGGGGTGGCGGCCCCCTGCGCGACGGTAGCGGTCACGGCCATGCTCATTGCTCGTGACGACACGCCGGCCGACCGGGTCGAGCACCTGCTCACGACCCTGTTCGCCGAGGTTCCCAAGCTGGCGACCCATACCCTGGCCGGCTACTACATTTCCCCTAAGAAGGCCCTCACAGCCATCTCAATCCCCCTCCACCCCGCTGCCGAACAGTTCTTCAAGCAGCCCTGAGCCAGCGGCGCTGGAGCGGAGGTTTGGCGAGCGCCCGAGTCTTGCTTCCCGTCCCTGGCGCTCGTCATAATGGTACGGTAGGAACAATGGCGGGATTGGCGAGGAGTTCGACATGAAGAGGTTGTGGCCACTGCTCTTGTGCATCGCTGCGCTGACCTTGACCCCTGAGGCTCGGCTCGTCGAGGCAGAGGAATTCAAGAAGGCTCCGGACGGCTGCAGCAACGCCCACGCCGTGCTTGGCTGGTCACAGTTCAAGCAAGGCAAAGAAGAGAGCGACGACGCCTTCGCCCGACGCAAGAAACGTCCCTGGTACAAGATGGGCCTCGTCGTGGGCCGGCTCAACTGGGCCAGCATTTGCGACAAGGACCAGGCCCCCCAGCTGGACGTGGTGAGCAGCTACGAGCCTGGCAAGATCCAACAGGCTTCGTTCAAGCAATACTCGGTCAAAGGTCAGGATGGGGCCTATGCCTACGTGGCCCACTGCGGACATGGCGGCACGTGCAACATGATCGCCGCCCGGCTCCACAGCCTCTACAAGGGGATCGGCAAGCCCAGGGTCTACTGCGGTGAAAATGCGCTCCCAAATATGCTGGAGAGCCCAACCGCGCCGACCCTCGAGCTACCCACCTGTGAAGACCTCAGCGAGAACGACGACGACGACCTCGAGTTCGGCGACGACGACGACGACGACGACGACGACAAGCTGGAAGACCAGTTCTAATCGGTCAGCGGGGCAGCACGCGGGTTGGGATGGCCGTCGGTGGTCGCTGGTAGAACCGCTGGCGCCCCCGCTTGACGCGGATCATGGTGGCCGCGGCTGGGGGCGTGTCTTTCTTCCCTTGGAGGGCAGCGGCGTTACGAGTCGTCGCCTTGCCGGTCACCGCGTTGAGGCCGTACTGGCGACCTGAGGCATCGGCGTGGAGCACCGGCCTGGCGACGTAGAGCCCCGGCCGGTCGAAGGTACCCGGCGGGCACACCTCGGCGAGCATCACCCCCATGCGGACGCTGGTGCCGTGGTGCATCAAGCGGAACAGGTCGCGGGGGACAGCGTGGCCCTGACTCTGGGGCGCACACCGCACCCGGCCGTTGGGGCCGCGCACCGAGAACGACAACATCCGATCCCGTAAAGCGATGAACAGAGGTCGCTGCCCGGTGTTGTGGGCCGTCACGGAGAGGGCGATGTCGGTCGGACGACGAGCATCGGCGTAGCGCGAGGTCGTCAAGGTGAGCTGGGCGGCGAGCTCGTCTATCGGCTCCCGCTCGGGCTGCGGCTTGGGCACCACCGGCGCCGTGGGTTGCTTCGCGTCCTGGCCAACGCCCCCCTTGGTGGACCCGTCGGCCCCTTTGGCGCTGGGCTCAGCTGACGGGCCTGGCGCGGTCGGCCCGTCGGTGCCATTTGAGGTGCCATCAGAAGGTCCAGCGCCAGAGGCCTTGGCCGACGCCTCGTCCGGCGCGGCCCCGCCAGCGTTCTCCTGGGCGGGTTCGCCCGGCTTGGAGCTCCCGTCGGCGCTCCCGCGACGCCCCGAACCCCAGCGGGGCGACTGGGTCGGATCCGGCACGGCCGGCGGCGCATGACTGAGCATGATGGTAGGCGCGGTCAAGCGCCGCTCGGGGTGATACTTGCGAGGGCGAGACGCCGCATCGGCGACGAAGGGCGCCGTCTGCATGCGCTTCTGCCACTTCTTCTTGGCGGGCCAACCGTAGCTAGGGGTGACCTTGGCACCAGGCACCAACAACTCGGCCTTGTCGTCGAAGCAGAGCAACCGCGGATCGAACTGCTCGACGTAGGACGCCCCGGGCTCGAGCACCAGCTCACGATGGCTCGGGAAGTGGCTGCCGAGCCCGAAGGTCTTGGGCCCCTCACAGATCGTCGCGCGCCGCTGCCAATCGCCGCGCCTGCCCGCCCGGCCCTTCTTCGATTTCACCGGGGCCCGCACCGCGAGGCTGAGCAAGCGGATGTCCGCCGCCACCCGCAGCGGCTCGGCTCCCTGGTTGTCGATTCGCAACAACCAGTGTCCTTTCGCCGACGGAGCGATCACCTTCATCGACACCGGCGGTGGGGGCAGCTCTTCATCCCCTTTGTCGTGGGCCACGGCCTGAGAAGGCGTCAGCAGGCCAACCAGCAGGGCGCCGAGCAGGGCACTCTGGCGCAGCCACGGGGACAACAAACGACTCACGATCGGCGAGCGCATGGTCTATCTATGGGTCGAGACACGGACGGCGAGGCCAGGAGCAATACTGCCCATAGCTCATGCGTGGATTATACGCCATCATCGACGTGGCTTCGCTGCGCCAGCGCCAGCTCGAGACGGCGCTCCAGGCAGCCTCGTTGTCAGCAGGACCGTCATGAGTTTGATCGTCATCGGAGCCATCGCCGCTGCTGCCGCCGGCTTGAGCGGCGTGCTCGCGGCCCGGGTGATCGCCCGTCGGCGCCGCCAGGCAGCCGCAGCATCATCAGAGCCGTCGGACGACCTGCCGGCGAGCCCCGCGCTCCTGCCTGCTGCCGAGCCATCTCCCGGCCCAGCAGTCGATCTGCCGGTAACCCTGGGCGACGTAGTCCAATTCGGCAAGGTCTCGCGCTGGCCCCGCGGGCGGGTGCGGGTCTTGCGGGACGGTCACGTCCACTGCGCCATCTTGCTGTCCCGTGACGGGGGCCGTGACCAGGCGACGGTGGCCTTTGCGCCGCCAGAGCGACACATCCTGTGGCTCGATTCGGTCACTCTGGCCCTGCCGCCCACCCCTCCCACCCGCATCGAAATCGAAGGGCAGCTGCTCGATCGGTCGATCCTGTTCCCTGCGGAGCTGCAGACTGAAGGCAGCCTGTCGTTCGACCCTGTCGATCACGGCATCTTCGCTTGCTACCACGGCGCGCTGGGTGATGCCGCCATCGTCCTAGAGTGCGGCGGCTCGCCGCTAGTGTTCTACGGGCAGCGAGTGGCACCTGGCGATTACGACAACCTCGGCCAGGTCGACCCGACCAGCGACGAGATTGGCAGCCACTGAGCGCGGGCCCCAGGGTGGCGCAGCTGCCCTGGCACTGGAGCACTGGCCTGGCGCTGGAGCACTGGCCTGGCGGTCCGTCCGCTGCAACACCATCGGCTGGAACAGCGACCGGCGGTGCAGCGTTGGTCTAGACAAGATGGCAGCGAGCACCAGCCTGGTCGTCCAAGCTAGCGAGCCGTTCGGCGACGGACTGACCGCACCCTCGAAGAATCCTGGCAGCACCGCAGCCCCACGCCGCTGGCGGACCCTCGGTCACCCCTTGACCCTCGTTGTGATCCTGGTCACGGCGGGCCTCGTCTCGGTCGGGCTGCGGCTCGAGGGGGATCTGTGCTGGAAAGGGCGAGCGGCTCAATGCGAGCGCAGCTGTGCCGAGGGATCGCCGGGCAGCTGCAACGTCCTGGGTGTGATGGCCGACCAAGGCGATGGCCTGCCCGTCGACCCCAGGCGAGCGGTCGCACTCTATCAACGAGCTTGTGCGGCCGGCCATGTCACGGGCTGCGGAAATCTCGCGCTGAGCGCTCGCTGGGGCGAGGGCATGGACGTGGACCTCGAGCGGGCCGCAGCGCTCTTTGCCCGCGCCTGTCACAGCGACCCGCGAGACGAAGCGCGCAGCTGTAACGAGCTGGGCCTGATGCACGACGCAGGGATCGGGGTGCCGCAAGACGACGCCAAAGCCGCGAGCCTGTACCAGCTCGCCTGTCGCCACGGCTGCGGCGTGGCCTGTGACAACCGACGCCAGATGATCGAAAATGGTGAGATCAGCGTCGTGCGATGACGATCGGTGGCGGCTTGCCGGGCCGCTGCAACCAACCGTGACGCAATGAAGCCACCAGGCTGGCCACCGCCAGGCCAGCGGAGCCGTTACGCTCCACCGCCTCGATAGCATCGAGCACGATCCGATGTCGCCGCGCCGCCATCTCCGCCGCAGCGGGCGCATCGCTAACCGCCTGCCGCGCCTCGCAAGCGTAAGCGCCAGCAACGGCCCGAAGGTCGTCGACCAGCTCGAAGCGATCTCGCCCGAGAGACTCGCTCAGCGCGATGGCGGCCCCCAAATTCGGGGCGTCCACCGCTCCCAGCAACTGGGTCACGAACCGTTCCCGCGGCCCACCCAGCTCGGGATCCGATGCGTCCAGAGCAGCCGCGGCGCTCCCGCCGGCCAGCTCCACGATGCTGGCCACTTGATCGGCAGCAACCTCATGGTCACCAAGAATGCGGGTGAGCACCTCGTCAGGCAGCGGTCCGAAACGGATCGGCAGGCTGCGGGAGCGGATGGTGTCGAGCAGCTTGTCGGGACGGGCGGTGAGGAGCACGAAATAAGTCGCCGGTCGCGGCTCCTCCAGCGTCTTGAGCAGCGCATTGGCGGCGCCGATGCTCAGTTGCTCGGCGCCCCTGAGGATGAACACCTGAGCGCGACCTTCGTGGGGCGGATAGTTGGCGCGAGACAGCACGACCCGCCTGATCTGCTCGATCGAGATGTTCGCCGTTTCCTTTCGGCCACCCAGCGTCTCGGGGGGGTACAAGCCCCGAGACACGAGCACCACGTCCGGGTGTAGCGGCGTGTGGGGTGCCGTCTGAGCGTGCTCGACGACTCGTCGACAGACATCGCAGGTCCCACAACCGAGGGGCTCGTCGGCACTGCACAAGAGCGCCTGAGCGAAGGCCATGGCGGTCAGCTCTTTGCCGACACCTTCGGCGCCTTCGAAGCGGTAAGCATGGTGCACATGACCGCTCGCCAGCGCCCTGGTGAGCGTCTCGATCGCCGGCTTCTGACCTAGAATGTGATCGAAAGGCACCGAAGCTGCGTAGCACGGCTCGCCACGGGCGGGACCCCGGGGCTGCCCGTCACCGGCAAGCCGCTGGGGCGTCACCGAGCAGCGACGAGCGGACCTGCGACAGGGCCTGGCTTCGCTCGAGCTTACCGGCCTCCACGTCCTTGCTCTTGCGGTAACACACCGCCGCAGCTTGACCGTACATGGCCCGAGTCCCCTGATCCTTGGCAGCCTTAACCGCAGCGCTGAGCGCAGCACAACAGCCGGTGATCGTCCCCCCAGGCTTCTTCTTCGGAGCGGCCGTACCCGACCCATAGCGATAGGTCGGCTTAGACTTGCTGGTAGCGCTGGCGGTCGCCGTCACGCTAGGCGCCGTCGGCGCGGAGCGGTTGTCACCCGCCGCGTTGACGTCAACGCCTTCGAACGGGATGTTCTCGGGATCGGGCTGATCGTCACAGCTCCAGCCGACGAGGGCCAGAGCACACCACGGCAGGACATAAGCAACTCGGGTCATGCGCTCTCCATCTAAGCCCATCACCCGCCAGCGAACAAGCCGACTCTGGCAAGACGGCCGCCGCGGGGCCTGGTGAACGAACAGGAAGGCACCACTGTTGGGGGGACCGTCAGCAGAGGGTGGACGGCAGGGCAGCGGCCGCGGCTACCAGCAATAGCAGTCGATGCCGCCCACACCCAAGGTCGAGCAGCTGTGAGACGAGGTCCCCACGCAGTTGCTCACGCCCCAAGCGCAGATGGTGTTGCAGGTCTCAGACCCGTTGTTGCCATGATCCCAGACGCAGTAGCCGCTCCAGCACCAGCGGTCGCCGCTACAGGTTCCGCAGCTGCCACCACAGCCATCACCGCCGCACGCATCGTGAGCAACGCAGCTGGGAGTGCAGCACACGCCGTTCTCATCGGTGCTGCCGTCGCAATCGTCATCTTGGTTGTTGCACGACTCGCTCGAAGGGGTCACCTCGCCGGTGCAGCCGCTGGACCATTGCCCGTCGGCACAACTCTGCGTTCCGGCGTGACACAGCCCCACGCCATCGGTGCCCTGAGCGCCTGAGTAACAGGGCTGGGTGAGCCCATCGACACAGTCACACCCCTCATCGCTGACCCCGTTGCAGTCGTTGTCGACACCGTCGCAAGTCTCTTCACTCGGCAGCACGTCACCGTCGCAAGGGCCCCAGAGATCGTCGACACAAGACTGGCTGCCCAGGACACATTGTCCGATGCCAGCGCTGGAGGCTGGACCGCTGTAACAAGACTGGGTCGCTCCGGCGTCGCAAGGACAGCCATCGTCGATGAGGCCGTTGCAGTCGTTGTCGATCTCGTCGCACAACTCTTCGGTCGGCAGCACCTGGCCCTCGCAGACCCCCCAGGTGCCGCCGGAGCAAAGCTGGATCCCTGAGCGGCAGACCCCCAGATCGATGGTGGCAGCCGGTCCGCTGTAACAGCTCTGCTGCTCACCTTCGGTGGCACAAGGCCCACCTGCTGGCTCGGTCGGGCCGTCGTCAGTGGACGAATCGCCGCACGACGCCGCCATCAAGAGCGACGCGACCACGGCAAGGACCGAAATGCCCACGGCTGCGTGGGGAAGAACGTGCACCACCCCATGGTACGGCTCGGCTCAAACCGCGTCCAGCACACCCCCAGCAGGGGCCAGCCTCGTGGATTTATCGAAAGGGGGCCGGCTCCCCATGGGCTATCATGGACCATCATGTCACCTGCCGGGCCGTCGGTCGCTGCGTTGCTCGTCCTCGCCCTCGTGGGCTGTGGCGCTGACGGGTCGGACGACGACGGGGGTGGCGGGGAGGCTGGAGCGAGCGGCGGGTCAGGGGGTGACCTGGACGGTGGGCACCATGCCGGCGGGAACGAGGAAGGCGGCGGGGGCGCGACCGGAGGTGCTGGAGGGTCTGGCGGTAGCGGGCCTATCTGGGGAGACTTCAGCGTTCTCACCTACAACGTCGCGGCTCTTCCCCAGTTCATCAGTGGCTCGGACCCGATATTGAATATCCCCCAAATCAGTCCGCTATTGAATCTCTACGACCTGGCGCTTGTGCAGGAGGACTTTGCCTACCAACCCCAGCTCCGGGCCGAGGCGCTGCACCCCTACCAGTCCGTGCCCCTGGCCCCCAACGGGATCGACTGGGGTGATGGCCTGAATCGCTTCTCACTGTTCCCTTTCAGCGATTTTGAACGACACACTTGGGTGCTCTGCAGCGGCTTCTTCGATCAGTCGAGTGACTGCCTGACCGACAAGGGGTTCTCCGTGGGCTTGCATAGCCTGGCCCCAGGTTTGGACGTGGACATCTACAATGCCCACTTCGATGCCGGAGGCTCGGACGACGACCACGCCGCTCGTGAAGGGCAAACCCAACAGATGATCGAGATGATCGCCAATCGCTCAGCCGGGCGGGCGGTCATCGTTGCTGGGGACACCAATATGAAGTCGTCCTCCGAGACCATTCTTCAGACGCTGCTCACCGGCGCCGGGCTCGAGGACGCCTGTCGAGCCCTGTCCTGTGGCGACGAGGATCGTATTGATCGGGTCATGCTTCGCAGCTCCGCCCAGGTTCAACTGACGGCGACATCCTGGCAGCTGGATCCGAAC